>JAGTQL010000001.1:22272-65505 GCA_018396555.1 Candidatus Bathyarchaeota archaeon
ATTTTTGTTCCGGTTATTATGTATGGTTCGGCAAACGTGACGGCTGCTGGCGCCGCTTCAGCCTTCTCGGCTCTCTCAGCGAATTCTTCAAGGATCCCCTCGTAGACAACGCCTAGCTTAGCGTCCACAGTCACCATAGCGCCGTCTTCGAGGGCTTCTGTTGCTGGCGCACCCCTAGAGGCTGTTCCAACAATGCATGGGATCCCTAGCTCCCTGGAGACTATGGCTGCGTGGCATGTCATTCCACCCGAGTTTGTTATGATGGCCGCTGCCTTACGCATCGCTGGAACCCAGTCTGGCGCCGTCATCTCTGTGACGAGTATTTCGCCCTTCTGGAACTCGTTGATTCTATCAACGGTCGGTATAATATGCACTTTTCCAACAGCCACACCTGGAGACGCCGGCAGACCCTGGATGAGAACCTTCCGCTCCTTTGTTACAGCCGGCTTCTCCTCAACAACTTCGGCTTTCTTAATAGCCCAGACTGTTTCCGGCCTGGCTTGAAGTATGAACAGTTTGTTTGTTCTTTCATCCAGTGCCCACTCTATGTCCATGGGCTTTCCGTAATGCTGCTCAATCATGATGGCGTATTTGGCCAGTTCCTTAATCTGCTCGTCTGTAAGCACCTGCTTTTCCTGGAGGTCCGGTGGGACATCCCTGCGTTCTGTTCCGCCTGTTGGAAGCCTGACCAGCTGAACTGTCTTTCTGGAAATGTTCTTCTTCACTATTTCCAGGTCGGATTTCCTGACGTAATATTCATCCGGCGTTATTGTTCCCTGAACTATGAATTCGCCCAGCCCATAGCCAGCCTCTATCAGAACAACGCTTCTGTCCCCTGTTGCAACATCTAGGGTGAATATGACACCGCTGGCTTTGCTGTAAACCATTAGCTGGACCACGCTGCTTAGGGCCACAGCCATGTGGTCGAAGCCCTTCTGGACCCTGTAGAATATAGCCCTATCGGTGAAGAGACTCGCGTAACAGTGCTTTATTTTTTCAACAACCTCCTTAGCAGTGTGAACATTAAGGTATGTTTCCTGCTGGCCAGCGAAGCTTGCATCCGGCAGATCCTCGGCTGTTGCTGAGCTGCGCACTGCAACAAACGGGTTCTCATCGCCTATTCTTTCAGCCAGCTCCTCATACGCTTTAACGATTTCTTCCTCCAGGTCTTTAGGCATGTCGGCGGAGGCTATTAGTTCCCTGATCCTTGCGCCTACCTTCTGCAGGGTCTGCGTGTCGTTCGGGTCCTTCAGCTCCTTGAGGATCCCCGCCATTTTCTCGTCTAGATTGTTTGCCTTTATGTAGTATCTGTACGCTTCAGCTGTTGTTGCGAAGCCGTATGGCACTGGAACGCCTACTTTCCTAATCATTTCACCTAGGCTTGCGCTTTTTCCCCCGACGACCGGCACATCTTCGATGCCTATTTCCTCAAACCATAATACGAACTTTCCCTTTTTGCTTGACATTTGCATTTACCTCCAGACATGATCACGTTACATTCTGGGTGACTTGAACCTCCTGCTCAGGCAGCTTCTCAATAATTATTCTGCATGTGGTGGGCAGCTTCGCCTCAGCCCTTCTAAGGGCTTCTTTAGCGGCCTCCAAACCGTTTTCCTCAACATTAACAATTATTATCGGCTGGTTGGGTTCAACACGGGCTGCCCTGCCGATAGGCTTGCCGAACGCCCTACGCATCCCCTCCTGAAGCCTATCAGCGTGCGCTCCAAAAATCATCTTATTTTCCCTTAAAATCATGTGGGGGAGAACCATGACCCTCATGAAAAATCTATCGCCCAGCTTCTCCTGAAGGTATCTGTTCGCCGCAATTCGGGCTGCTTCAAGAGCGTTATGCCTTATCTGAATCCTCTTATCAGCTACAAGCGAAACCTGATGTGTTTGGCTTTCAGAGGGTTTTCCAGCCGTGAATTTGGTTATTTTCGGCTGCGGGGGACCATGTACATACTCATGTCTAGTGTAGGGCATTCCCTTAACTTCACGGTAGTTACGCGCCTTCATCGGTTTTCCCCTTATGATACCATCATCAGAAGTATTTAAATTTTCACTTAGACGGCTCCGGCGCATTGGCGCAATCAAACATCTGGGAATGATGGGAAGCATGGAAGTCTACTAGGTGGAGACCAGGTTAAGCTTGACGGCCTTCGCCCTTGCCTTTGAACCATACTTTGGAGAGCTCCTCGTAGTTTTTGAATACGTTTCTCAGTATCGGTATGTACATTTTGATCTCTTCATTGGTCATGTACTGGAATTGGTATTCGCCCGTGTAAGGCGACTCCTCACCTATTCTTGTTATGAATTCTATGTGCATGAACGGGTCGCCCCTCTTGATCGTTATCGGTGTCCTCTCATTGTTCAAGTTTACAACTTCAAGGGCCAGTCTCCCAATGAAGCCGCTGTGGACCTTAGCGGCGTTGAGGAAGGATAACCCCATACGTCCATACCTGCTTTTGGCCGTTAGATGAGCAACAATGTTCGGCAGCGTGAAGACAATTTCGTTGGAGACCAGATTTCTATGCTCCAGATACTGAAGCGTAACCTCCTCCTTAACTGTAAGCACGTAGCTGTCCCCATCCAGGAGGTTTAGGTCGAACGGGTAGATGCACCTATACTTCTCTATGATTTCAAGAAGCCTATCTTTACCAAGCACGCACATTCCACATCACGCTTTCAGACAAAAAACTGAGAAGATCCCTAAAAAAGATTATGTAACACGCCCAAATCTACTAAGTTAATAGCTAATTCAGAATTCGCCGCAGATAACCTTATTTGTTGTCAGATATTTCCGCAGGTCGAACCCCAGATTTTGAGGGTAAAGCATCATTTTGGTTTCACTTTGTTTTTAAGGATAATAGCGCAGTGATGTCTGCCACTACTTCTTTTTGCCGGGATGACTTACCAACGGGATTCTCGTTATCTCACCCAGCATAGCCATGGCGTATGCCTATAGTTAGTTCTCCCGGAAACTGGGGGTGTCTTCAGCATCAAATTTAAATTATACGATTATGAAAGATAAGATGGGCCGCTGGGGAACGCATATTGACGGGGCCCGTGAAATGGGCCTAGCCTAGAAGGCGCCATTAGGCTCATTCGGGAAGCGTAGCACGGATAGCGCGTCGGCCCTCTAAGGTGAAAGCACATCGATGAAAGCCGGAGATCCTGGGTTCAAATCCCAGCGGGCCCGCCACTTCTTAGGTTCGGAACCTCTATATAATTCCTATATGATTATTTTTTGATGGTTTATGGTTAGAATTAGTTATGCTTATTTGCTTAATGATTCTGATGTTAGGCGATGGTTTAAGAACGTTGCTAGGGGCCTGAGGGTTACTGCCGATATTTATTTGCGTAGGCTTGGCGGGGTCTGTGAACGTTTGGGCCTTGATCCAAAAGCTCTCATTGGGCTTAGTGATAGGGAGTTAGCGGCTGTTCTCACAGATTTCATCTCAAGTCTCGAGCGTGAGGTTAAGGCTGGATGTTATGCTTGAGAGCCAAAAATAATTAAAAATTTCTAACAGCAAATTTGTTTCCTTTTAACTTACACCAAAGATGACCAGAAAGCTTCGTGTGGGACTCCCACTTATACAACAAAAGCTCAAAGAGATAAAATAATTTTTAAAAAGTGGAGAGTTTTATGAAGTCTTAATTCTAAAATGATGCTAAAGGGGCGCGGATATGTCGCGGATGTTTAGTTTTTCTAAGCATGCTAGGGATAAGATGAAGGAACGGGGAATAGAGATAGAGAATCTGAGGAAAGTTTTTGAAAGTCCCAGGTTTAGATTCTATGATATTGCGTCAAGAGCTGAGGTTATAGTAGGCGAAAGCTTCTTATATAACCTCAAAATTTTCCTTGTAGTCATCTTCAGGAGAAGGGACGATTATCTGCACTGTTCTGTTCATGCTTTGCTTTTAAGAAAACTTCACTTAAGTGAAGGATTCTTATCTTTGATTGGTCTTAATAAGAAATGCTAAAGGTAGTTCTCTCAGCATTTCTATTTTTTCAAGCATCTCCTTCTCCGGCCTTAGGAAGAACGCTTTTGCCTGGAGCTTTATTGCAGTAGCTATCACATAGCAGTCTGATAAAGATATTCTGAGCTTTTTCCTGAGCTCTCCGGCTTCGACCGCTATATCTGGTGTTACCTCAACTACTTTAACTCTTAGAGTAAGCCAGTTAACGAAGTTCAGTGCTTCCTCGTTGGGCTTCTCGACACCAGCTAGCTCATAGAGCCTAGATGCTACGTATATGAGCTCTGAAATTGTAATGGGCGTTATATATAGATCCGTGATCTTCTTCAGCACGCCCTCAAGAAGATCCGCAACGGCGCTCCTATGGGAGGAGCCTCCCACAATATACTCTACTAAAACTCCCGTATCAACCACGTATTTCTCTAAGGATTCTCCTAAACTTCTCTTCCTCAAGCCTACTCTCCTCGCCTATTAGCTCCTCAACAATGTGTGGGTCTATATTAACGACCCTTGGCTTGAGAGGTCTTATCACTATTTCCCCCTCCCTAGCCTCAACAGTCACTTCACCCTCATTTATACCGGCAGCCTCCCTCAGGGACTTGGGCAGTATCAGCACTCCTTTCTCCCTCACTTTTAGTACAGCTTTAATCATATTTTCACCAATAACAATATGATTAACTAACCTATAAAGTTTAACTTATTAGATTTGCTTATCTATCCCGATTATCTTAACTATTATTCCCGCTTTATGGGCTAAAAATATTCAGAAGGAGGAAGTAGCCTGGTTATAAGCATGATCGGAGAATTTAAAATGGGAAGTGATGCGAAGGGCGCTGTTTGGGGTTTGAAACTTATATAGGATGGATTCCCATTTTTCATACTGGAATCTCTTGAAAATTTCTTTAGAAGAGTATTGTTTATGGGAGTGTCATCAAATTATATTTTCTAGAGACCTCCCGTTGTTTCCCGTCAAAGGGTAAGAAACGTTTTACTTTCACGGATTGCCAACGACATGTAGAGCGCATCGTAAATTGTTATTCTGCTTTCTAATGCTTTATCCAGATGTTCTTCTTCCTTTCTTAAATCCATATTTCCGCTTAGATACTTATTAAACAGATTAAGGAATTTGAGGACTCTAAGATTTATAGGTATTTAGAGAAATATGAGGATGAATTTCCCTCTTAAGTCCTCCTTGCCTAAATTATATTGTTTTGTTGAGGCTTTTGTGCCTTTTTACAGTAATAGGTGCTCAAAACCCATCTTAAGTTAGGGGGTATCTTATGGTAAGTTTGGAAGAGGCACAATCCGGCTTAAGCGTCTTTACCTGAGAGTTTTTCGCTGAGGGTTGAGACTAGCTTATTCACTTCTTCCAGCACGTCTTTAACGTCTTCATTTGTTGCAAGGTTCTCGTAGAAGTTTTTATGCATTGAGTCCGCTTTCATGAAGGCTGTTCTAACCCATTCGCCAAGCTCCCTTACAACCTCATCTTTATATTTCCAGAGGTCTGCGTGGCTCTCAATCTTTCTCCCTCTCTCGTAGAGCGCGTGGGACTTTATCGCTAGGGCACATGCACCCCAAATCTTCTCTGACGCTTGCCTAAGATCCCCCCTTTCAAACTCTAAGCGAGCTTGATGAATCAGGTCCAATGCACCCTCAATATATCTTCTGAATAATACAGAAGGATCTAAGTCGCCCACAGCTATCTCAAGTAGATACTCGCTTAAACTTATCCCCCTCTCTTCAGCTTTCCTCCTTAGCTCCCTAAGCGCGGCTTCGGGCACAAATACTTGAATACTCATAATATTTCATCCCACTTTAAACCAATACGATTAATTCATTAATAAAGTTGTCTTCCATCCTCTCACGTATAAGGCAATTAACAAGCGTTAGAAGAAGCATTAACACTATGATTGCGTGCGGATCCTTCGCCCCGGTTCTTTTTTGACCCAGCCTAATCTAATCCTACTTTCCAGAGAGCGTCTTGAGGGGATGCGTCAAGTCCGATTCGACTTCTGTGGAGTTGCAGCATAGGGTTTGGAGGGGGACTGATTAATACATATGTTACGTAAACAACGGCGTATTGCATCGACTGTTTATATGTAAACGGTTGGATTTAGAAAACTAGAATGACTCTTGAAGATGATTTCCTGTAATTTTAGCCTTTAAATCTGATGCTTGAGAGCAACATTTTAGAAAAATTTATCTTTTTGTTAATTATTAACAGAAGATGTGGGAAACCCTTCTCATCACGCAAAGATTGCCGAGGAAAACTTTCGAGGAGCATTAGCAGAGTTGGAAAACGGGAGATTTTCAAATGTTGGCCTCCTTTGCCTGAGGGCTTTAGAGCAGATGATTGAGGCTTGCGCTTCAAAGGAACACCTTCACTTTCATGAACACCCTAGAATCGCACATATGGATCGCCGTAGCTGGCTGAAAGCGCATCACCCAGACTTACTGGTCATATGGGATCAACTTTGGGGGATTTACGGTGCTTTAGGTTATGGAGGGCAGAATGGGGAGAGAGCGGAGCAAGCTTTAACCATGCTTAAGAAGTGTTTAGGCGAGTTAAGTAAGAGGGAGAAGATTGAGATTGGAGGTTTATGATAAGTTAAAGCTGATAGCCGACGAGATTGGGAAGATAGACGGCGTCGTAGGCGTAGTCCTCTTCGGCAGCTACTCTAGGGGGGATTTCGATGAGGGAAGCGACATCGACCTTCTCGTGATATTTAAAAATAAAAGCTCGCTTGAGAAGGGGCAGGAGAAAATATATGGAATAACGGCTCAGTCGGATCTTTTCATCCAGGCGATAGCTTTAACGCTGAGCGAACTTGAAGAGTCAACTATCCTCGAAGAGGTTATCCGCGATGGAAAGCTATTATATGCCGCCGGAAATCTGGAGAGGTTCTCGCCCGCCAACTTTAAGCCCTACGCGCTTATAACTTATAGCGCCACAAACCTAAAAGCGAAAGAGAAGGTGGCTTTCATCCAAAAGCTGGAGGGACGGAGGGTGGGCGGGTACAGGTATAATGGGCTTCTACAAAAGGCCAACGGCTACAAGGTAGGTAAAGGCGTCCTGATGATCCCGCTGGAAAGCTTTGAAAAAATAACCAGGTTCCTAGAAGAAAACAAAGTAGAATATATGGTGAGATATGTCTGGATCTTCGATGCCCCATCCAGAAAGTCCAAAACTAACATTTCTCATGGATTTTGTTAGTTTTCTGTGCTAACATTTTTTCATCATCGTTTAAGTAATTAAAATTAATTGAGCATCATCCATTTCGCCACACCAATCACTGAGGAGGTCTATTATTTCGCCGGATTTATTGGCGAGAGAATGGCAGTTGTGTTTCTTCACGGGATCATGACCGCAATAGCCGTAACCAGCATATTGAAGGGTGGAAAAGGGTTTTTAACCGGATATGCTGGAGCGGTTCTATTTCACGCATTTACAAACATAGGTGCACTGCTCTATCAGATCCAATTTTTGGATGCAACAGTCGCATCATTATATTTGTTTCTTCCTCTGGCTGTTGGCTTCTTTGTTTTTGAACAACTGCATAAGAAAATAGCGCAAAGCCAAAAACCCGCTGAAACCATCTTTTTCAGCAGAGACTAACAGCGCGCTTGGGCATCATAGCCCTCGCCTGACGAATTAGATCTGCTTTCTCTATATTATGGTGCCTATGCGTCTGGAGTGGGCCGTCAGCAAAATATCAATCCAGCCATACCAATCTATGATGATCAAAAGCGATTCACCAAAAAGGAGGTTATAGAAGCCTTAGGAATGAGCAAGCAAACTTTTTACAAATATTTTCCGGAACTGGAGGAATACGGGATAGTTAAGGTTTCTAGAAAGATAGGGAAAGCTAAGCTTTACAGGATCAACGTTGAACATCCATTAGTGAAAATTCTTAGAGAATACGAGTTGAAGCTCTCGCAAGAGATGGCGGAAAAAGCCAAAATGAAAAAGCCGATTTTAGCTTAACTCAGCTCTTTTTAAGTTGGGTTGCTATGTTTTTTCCGAATTCTTTGCATTTTTGGAGTTCGCCCTCTGCGATTGGTCCCTTTATTCCCTGAACTTTGATTGATAGGCCGTCTGCTATCTTTTTCAGCCTTGGGGCTTTCTCGCTTATTTTTTCCTCCATTTTCTTCACCGCTTTTTCGAAGTCTTTCCCCATATATGTGTCGAAGACTGCGAACACTTTTCCTTCTAATTGTAGCTTGCCGAGTTTGTCGATGAATTTTTTGATGCCCCTTGTTGGTCCGCCCATGTGGTTTGGGGAGCCTATTAGGATTGCATCGTAGTTTTGAACATCGTTGGGGTTAACTTCTTTGAGTTCTCTAATTGAAGCCTCGATTCCTCCAGCCTCGTTTAGGCTCTCCATTATTGTTTCCGCTACACGTTTCGTGTTGCCATACTTTGACTCATAAACTATGATTACTTTCACCGTCATGTTCGCGATCTCCATTTTTCTTAGGTTTTTAAGATCCCCTAGTTTTAGATGCAAGGAGTTTTGTGTAAAAGTAAAGTTTCGGGGGCGCATCTTATTTTGAGCTGTAGGGCTTTCGAACATGGCTATCTTCAGGCCTAATTCGCCTAATTCTTCGGGGCGGTCCGCTACTTCCTCGCTTTGACGCGCCATATGACTATCCCCGCTATGGCTGCGCCGGCTGCGGCGACTATTATTATGAAGTTTAGGGTGCCCAGTCCGAAGAAGGGTTTTTTAGCGATATATATCGTTTCTGTCACTGTTTGGTAGGCTTCAAGCGTTATTTCTATGCTTCCCTCCTCGTATCCTCCTTTTGCTGCTTTGAATCTGTATGATCCAGCTGGGATACCCATGAATGTTACGGAGCCGTCTTCGCCGGTTGTGCTGCTTAGGGATGAGATCCCGCCTGGCTGCGATGTTGAGGTGACCTCTGCCTCTGACACCGGGTTTCCATCTCTATCCTTAACGTATAGGCGGATGACCCCGATTGGGGCCGCTGGGACAACTGTTATCTGGATTTTTCCAGATCCGCTTATTAGCCCGGTTTTAGAGGCATCCACTGAGATTGTGCATATTGTTTTCGAGTATACGGTTGGAGCTGTGAAGACAACTGTGTAGTATCCATTTCTTTCATCTGTTACTGATGATAGGATCCCGCCGCTGTCTGAGGAGATTTTTATCGCCGCGCCTGGAACAGGGGTTACGTTGTTGGCTGAAACGTATATTCTTATTGTGGATTGCTCCCTAGATTTTATAGAGTCGGGGTTCGCTGTGGCTGAAACATACAGTTTGTATTCGTCTATAATATACGTTGTCATTTTTGTTTTTCCTAAAGCGTAGCCTGCTGCGATGGCTGTGATTTCTGTTGAGCCAGCTGTAATTGTTGAGTGGAAGGCTGCGGTGGAATATGTTTCGCCGTATTGGATGACCATTGTTTGATCCACGTATCCCACGTCGGTGACGGATGAAAATAAGCTTACGCTTACGTTCCCTGTGGGGTCTCTTGCCGGTGTTCCCTTATCATCCTGGAGCTGCACTATAACCGCCTTATAGGAGCGGTCGTCAGCTGGAAGCGATGAGGGGGCAACGTAAACCGCGAGCCTTGAGGGAATAGGCCCCACCGTTGTTACGGATTCTTTGCTGCTCATGTAGCCGGTTGCTGCAGCCGTTATTTCGGTTCTTCCAGACTTGAACGTTGAGTAGAACTTCGCCACGGCGCATGTTTCTCCCCTACTTATTATGATTGACTCGTCGACTCTTCCAACGCTGATGTCTGATGAGGACAGCGACACAATTATGTTGTTTTCCGCCCTGGCTATGTTACCTTTTGAGTCCTGAAGTTGGATGGCGATCGCCTCGTATATGATGCCTTCGGCTGGAACACTTGGGGGGCTGACGAAAACCTCAAGTTTTGTTGCTTTTTCAGCGGAGACATTTTGCGTTTTGACTGTGGCTTGCGCTGAGGAGTAGCCCTGCGCCATAGCCGTTATTGTTGTTGTTCCAGCATCGTTAGTTGTATAGAATCTAGCCACAGCACATGTTTCTCCGCCCTTTATAATCACCGAGGGATCGGTTGTGCCAACCATGCTGTTAGAGGATGATAGTGTCACCCTTACGTCTCCTATCGGTGCTTTCGCCGGTGAACCGCCTGAATCCTGCAGCTGCACTATTATGGCGTCATATGCGCCCCTGTCGGCTGGGAGAACCGGTGGGAGCACGTAAACCGCGAGCTTTGAGGGTATCGGCCCAACTGTTGTTATGGGTTCCTGGACTGTTGCGAATCCTGAGGCTGCCGCCGTTATTGTTGTTGTTCCAGGCGTGTAGGTTGAGTAGAATTTGGCTGAGGCGTATGTTTCCCCTTTACGTATTGTGATCACCGGGTCAACTGACCCTATGTATGTGTTTGAGGATGATAGGTGGATTTCTATGTCTTCCGTTGCTCTCGCCGGCTTGCCCTTTGCGTCCTGTAACTGCACGAATATGGCTTCGTAAACTCTGTTGTCGGCGGGAACCTTAGGTGGGCCAACGTATATTTTCAGTTTTGATGGCTGCGATGAGGCGGGTGTGATGAAGAGGCTTATGTTAAGCGTTATGTAGAGGCATATGGATGCGAGAAGAACGATTGCTAACTTAGAGGGGGTTTTAACTGGCATTTCAATCTCACTTATTACAATTCTTCCATGGTTAATATATTAATATTTTTTGAACTTGAAATAAATATTATTAGCCCTACCGATGAAATTCTTCGGAGCACGCATAATAGATGCCTCTATATTGCTATGCTTATCAGAAGGCATAAAAGTCTACGCTCATATAAAGGAGACAGTACATAGCTTCTAAATTATATTCTTCTTCATAATTTCTGTTCCAGCAAAGCCTGTTTTGGTCTTATTTTGGAGGAATTATTAAATGAAAAAACCATGTATCATCAGCTTAATATGAACAAAAGTCTAAAGAAAACAGTTAAACATGCGTTAGAAATAGTTATAAAAAACCCTAGTTCCCATCAAATTTAAGTTCTCATCTTGGCTAGATTAGGTTTATGAACTATGGTGAGATGGTATCGTTCGTTAAGAGGGCTATATCTGCGGTTGTTGATGTGCATTATCCTAGTAAGGCAAACCATGAGAGGATGAGCTTTCATGACCTAATAGCCTTCGCTGTAATGGCTCGCATAGTGTTCTATGGAGCATATAGGAAGGCCCTATAGGTTCTTCGTGGATGAGTTGAATCTCTTCCCCAACGTAAGGTACAATAAGGTTGTTGAGAGGCTTAATCGATACGAGGGGCTCCTCATAGGTGCTTAAGGCTATTCAAGCTGGAGGGGAAGCCATTCTCGTTGATACTAAGCCTATAGCGACGAAGAAGCTTGTAAGGTTCGGGAGACATGGGAAGAGGGGCGAATCATCCATCATCAAGGAAGAAGAGAGTATAGACTATAACCCATTAAAAGGGGGTTCTACGTAGGTTATAAGGCTACATGCTCTACAGATGGGAGATACATAAACCTCCCATCATGTAGATCCAGCCAATAAGCATGACCTAACAATCGTAAGGGGGAGGAGGGATGAAATAGAGAAAAGAGAAATAAGATCTTTGATAAAGGCTTCTTCTCAGTTAAAATGCGAGGATTTGTTAATAATAACATGGGATTACGAGGATGAAATTAAGGTAGAAAACAAAAAATAGTTTTAAAACCTTTGTGGAAATGGTTGCTTGGAATTAGCAAGTGAATTCCTAGAAGATGCGAAACTATGCCTAGCGCACTTAAGACTAAGATCCGCCGTAAACAATGCCTACTACGCTATGTTCCATGCATTTGCAAGCAATCCTAGCAGTTAAGGGAGTAAGCCCTCAAAAACCCATAAGGAAATAAGAGAAAAGCTCATGAAGTAGAAATAGAAAGCGATTTAGTGCAGAATTAACGGAATTTTGCTTTCGGACAAAAAATTTTGGAGATAAATGTTTGGAATACCCTCCATAGGCAAGAAATATTCCTAAAAATATCATATTTCTTAAATTATTAAGGAATATGAATGCCGGCCTAATTTTGTCATAGGAAATGGGTGGAAAATTAATTAGAGGCGAGAGGAAAAAATAAAATAATATGAGAAAGCTGCGGAGTTAATGGAAGTGGAGGAGACTCTTGATCGATTGCTTAATCTAGGTGTAAAACGTGAGAGAAAACCTATTTCTAAGGTTGTGAAAGCAAAACCTCATAGTCCAGTCTATACTATGCATAAATTTTGGGCTCGTAGGCCATATAATGTATTCGCTGAGCTCATTAATCACTATTCGGAGCCCGGTGACATTGTGCTGGATCCGTTTTGCGGCGGCGGGGTCACGGTTGTCGAGTCGCTCCGTCTTAGGAGGAAGGTTGTGGGGGTTGATGTAAATCCTCTGGCAACCTATGTTACCGAAATGGAGGTTAGGCCGCTAAACATTGAGAATTTTTGGCGGGAATTTGAGAAGATAAAAAATAGGTTGGAGCCTGAATTTTCCGAGTTATATAGAACTGCGTGTCCCCTATGCAGCGGCAGAGCGATTTTTGATTGGATGGAGTGGGCGGGAGATGAACCGACGAAAATGAAGTATATTTGTCCGAAATGTGGGGCAGGTATAAAAGAGGCAACGCAAGAGGATGCCGCAATTGCGAGGGGTATAGAAGAAAGTTTTGACAGAATTGTTTCGGAGAGGCAGCTTTGGTATCCTAAGGCCGCTATACCGAAGGGTGACAAAACCGGTGGCATAATAAATGATGGTTATCAATACTTTTGGCAGCTATTTACAAAAAGAAATCTGCTGGCCTTATCTCTGCTTTATAAGAAAATTTCCGAGGTAAAAGATCAGGAAGCGAGGGAATTTCTAAAATTTGCTTTTAGTAGTTCTCTTAAATGGGCAAGTAAGCAAAGCCACCTTAGGGGAGGAATTGTTGAGGGTTGGGCGATGCACGCCTACTGGATATATCCAAAAACTTTGGAGATAAATGTTTGGAATACCTTCTATAGGCGTTGCGTTGCTGTAGCGAGAGGCAAGAAATATTCTAATATAAATATAGGAAAATATTATAGGAGGGCGGAGTCCTTCAAGGAACTGCTTGACAATAGAGCAGCATGTCTAATATTAACGCAATCCTCAACGAATCTTCCAATAGAAGATGAAAGCATTGATGTAGTTATCACGGATCCTCCCTATGGTGGCAATGTTAACTATGGAGAATTAGCCGATTACTGGACGGTGTGGCTTAACCATGATAAACTTATAGATAAAACTGAAGAAATAATAATTAATAAAAGCCAAAGAAAGGATCTTAACGATTACGAGCATGGATTAATGCTTGTTTTTAAGGAGTGCTATAGGGTTCTTAAAAAGGGAGGGAGCCTCGTCGCTACCTTCAATAGCAGAAACCTTAATGTGGTAGCTAGCTTCGTGATTGCGGCCACGCAGGCAGGGTTCATTCTGCACCCTCAAGGACTGTTATATCAACCGCCAATTAAGGCCTACACTACCACATTCCACGCCATATTCGTAGGAGCCTTTGTTGGTGACTTCATTTTCACTTTCTATAAGCCAGTAGATCCTAAGGTGAATGAAGCATCCACAACTGCGGATTTAAACAATTTTAAGGAATGTATAGATGAACTCATTAAAAACCATGTGAATGAAAAGATAACCGAGCCTGAATTAAGAGAGAAAGCATATAAAGTTCTGATACCGTTCTTAGCAGCGCATGCACGGACCGATATACGCATGTGCAGAGAAGCCGTCAATTATTTTGAGACGCAAATGAAAAAACTAGAACCTCACTTTAGAGAATTAAGAAAAAGAATTATTGAAGAAAGGCGGAAAATCTTCTCCCTAAAACATAAAAGTTTAAGCAGATAATTAAGTAAATACAGGTAAACCTAAAATTTTTAGTATATATTTTTCAATATCACCGTATCCCCAGTGGACTCTATCTTTACCTATCGCCCAAAAAGGTTCCTCTCCCCCCTTTCGGTATACGTATGTCTTACCTCCTGCTCTAACAAATCTTTCTCTCTCCTCTTTTCCCTCCCTAACCCATGTTTTCGCATCTATGATAAATATATCGCTTAAGTCATCAGGAGTTGATGCCATGAAAACTGGAAATTCGTCTATTGCATACCTCTTTTTTGCCGCAGACCACCTAACGGTTGGATACTGCGTCTTGATCTTGCCCCATCTATCTTGACGGACAACTTCAACTTCGATCGCAGCTACTTTGCAGTTTTCAAGAAACAGCTCCATATTGTGGTTCCTGCCAGGACCAAGCTCCGCTCGTAATGCTGCGATGTCTAGGAATTTTAGGTTAGATTTATATACTGCGCTGTTGTGGATAAGGGTATTGTGCAGGGAGAGATTCTTGCACAAATAATCTAAAGGAGTTGAGAAAGTAGGATGTCTGAGAGGAAGATGTATAAGGCTGTTTGCTCCGACTGCGGGCGTGAATGCGAGGTTCCCTTTGAGCCTGACCCAAATAGGCCTGTTTACTGCCGGGACTGCTGGGCTAAGAGGAGAAGGCAGAGGCGGAGATACTAGGTTTAAGCGCGCTTAAGAATAGCTTAAGTATAAGTCTTTAAGGGTTTTAACGTTTTTCAGGTTTTGCTAGTTTTGGGTTTAGCGCGCCATTTTTTCACTTTTTTGCGTGTGTAGTTGAGGGTTTGAAATAGGATGGGTTTAACTCTTGGAATGGATGGGGTCCCTCTCATGCCACTCTCGCCTGCGGGGTGCGCTATTTTTCCTTAAGTTTTTCCATTCTTTCGATTTCACGTTCGATTTTTTCCACGCATGCTTCTCTTACGAACGCTGAGCGGCTTGGCCAGTAGCCTAGCTCCTTAATGAGTTTGTCAATTTCTTCCAGGACCGGTAGGGGGACTGAGACTGCGCTGAATGCTACTCTGGCTTTTCTTCTCCCTTTTCTTCTTTTTCTTTCGGGTTCAGAAATTTCTCCAAGGTTCATTTTTTATGCTCCTGCTTTTTAGGGCTTTTCGGACCTGCTTGTCCCTCAGCCATGTCGTTAATAATATGAGTTTCCGATATATATGCTTATTTACATAGACGTGTTAAAGATGATGTGAATATTTATGATCGAATGTGTAGAAGCATGTGCAATATTCAGAATATATATTGAGAGTTCATAAGTGAATTATGCTACTAAAGTTAAGTGAATTATTGCTGGTGAATTTATGGATGAAGAGGTGCTGCTGATAAAGATTCCGAGGGAGCTTCTGGATGAAGTAGATAGGCTTACGGAGCTTATGGGCTATGAAACCAGGGAGAAGTTCGTAGAGTCAGCGGTTAGAAGACTTGTAAACCAATATATGGAGAAAATCAGGCTTGTAGCTGCGCACGCCCAAACATGAACAAACATAATTATGAGTAATTATGCATGTGCACCCAAAAGGGGGAAGAGAGAATCTGCGGAATCATTAAGGGGTACTCACCTATTTTTTAGCTTTCTCCACTTTTAATCCAGTAGAGTGTAAGAACAGCTGCCAAGCGCATTATTTCAGAGAATTAGCGGCTCAGCAAGAAATTCCCAGGTCTTCATCTCTCTTTTTATAAGCTTAAAAATTTTCAGGGAAAAATAAAAAATGGGAGCTGGGAATTAAGCCCTGAGACTTGATCTCTGTTCTTTTATGGTAGTGTAACGGTTTTCGGGTATTCCTGTCCTCCGGCAGAGTGCAGCCGAACCTCAACGCTGACGCCAGAAACAAAGGGTTCACCGGAACCAATATTTATTACTATCGTAGTACTGTTGCCCACGCTAAGAGAAATCGGAAGACTCCTAGTAAGAGTAGCATTAAAAGTGTTGTATGGTTTACCATTTAACAGGACGTTGTCTATTGTTGCGTCGGCTGAACCCGTATTCTTCACATACACAGTTATAGTGAAATTTTTCACCGTAGCATTATACTCTGCGTATATGCTGGTTATCTCCAGTTTTTCGTATCTTGTGTATAGTCCCGCTATGCCCCCCATCCAGTATGCGACTGCCACTGCGACGACGATTGTTACGGCTACTAGGATTACTGTTGCGACAACAGGGCTTATACCCCGCTTATTTGCGCATAGACGTCTACTCATGCATATCCCTTCAACAATAAGATAAATGTGCAATTACTGATATAAATATTTAATTATTCTAAAATACTTAATTATGATACTTAACGAAACATCTGAAAATTTAAATAGATAACGCCTTTCACAAGGCGCACTAAACGCCTAAAAAATAGCCCATAACAGCCTATGATAGCCTGCGATGCTAGGATATAGCCAAAGTCCTAATGTATTCTTGGCCAGCGGAGGAGCGCAGCCGAACCTCAACGGTGACGCCGGGAGTGAAGGGCCAGCTGGGATCACCGTCACATTTCGGTATCTCAATTGTGAACTCCACGATCTGCCCAACATTCAAGGCGACTCCCTTGTCGGGGTTAAACGGTTCACCGCCCGCTTTAACGGTGATTGATAAGCCTCCTCCATGTGCGTAGTGGCTGAATGGTTTACCATTTAACAGGACACCCTCTATTGATGTGTCAGCTGAGCCCACATTCTTTAATGATATGGTTACGATCCATCCCTCCCCGCCGCTGCTGAGGGGGCCGCCTGCCGCATGAGCGTTAACTATCTCTATTTTTTCATATCTTGTGTATAGCCCTGCTACGCCTCCCATCCAGTAAGCTATCGCAACCGCGGAGACAACTGTTGCGGCCACCATGAGTATTGTTGCGACGATCGGGCTTATGCCCTTCTTATCGGCGTATATGCTCATATATAATCCCGGCGTCAATATGTAATATGTAATCACAAATATAAATATTTAATTACAATAAAATATATGTGTATGACATTTAATTATAATATTTAGCAAAAATATAGACGCTGAATCAGTTCCCCGAAAACTACTTATTTCAGCGTTATCTCCTTCGAATATTCGCCGCCGCTGGAGCGCAGCCCAACCTTAAGGATCACATTGGAAGTGAAGGGCGCAGCGGACTTAACGGTTATGACTAAATTTTTCTCCTCACCCGCCTTCAAAACTATGTTAATTTTGCTTAAGTCCACCACTGGGGAACCGCCCGCCTCAAGGGTCAGCCGCCATGGGTCGCCGGCGTAATTTGCGCAAGGCTCCTGATTTAGCAGGATGTTCTCTATCACTACGTCGGCTGAACCCGTATTCTTCACCTGTATCACTATCCTCCATCCACCGTCAGCGCTCTCCGCGTATACGCCAACTAATCTTATCTCCTCTTTTGAGTATGATCCCGCGGCGCCGCTCAGCCAGTATGCGATCGCTATCCCAATGAGGATCAATATGGACACTAGGATAACCGACGCGATAAAAGCGCTTACACCGCTTCTGTCAGCGAACGGATGCTTAGGCACGTTTTTCCCCAAGAAAATAATAATATGCAATCACTCTTATATATGTTTAAGAAACCGTCATACTGAAAATAAATATTTCTAACAATCTTGCTTCGCGGCTTCTTTTTCACCTTCTCTCCACAGAGACGTGGAAACTTAAGGTCTGTCTTTTGAATAGTCAACGGGTTTTAAGCTTCTCATTTCACCGATAAAGGACCGAACGATGCCTAAAACATCTGAAAACACCCGTTCTCCCAATAGACTGAAAAACCATCCATCCCCCACTATAGAAACCTTAAGTTGCCATGTCTCCACACAGGTTCATTAGCATTTTATATGCGTATGCTTCAACCGCTGATTCCTTCCCATAAAGGTCTGGCGGGGACAGTTAACGGGATCATTATTGGAGCGAAAAAGAGATACAAGATTGCAGATCTGCAAAACCGGGATGTAAACGGTTGCGAATTTGAAGTTTGCAGTTAAAGTTTGCTCCTCTAGTCTGGACAGCATAAAAAATCTAGAGGGGGTATCAACTTTAGGAAGGAAAACCAGCCATAAAATTGCAATGTTGAACCGTATAGGCAGTAGGTAGAGTGCGCCGGATTGTTAGGGCGGATGCTCAGAGAGCTGGGATGAAGATTCTATAAACTATCCCTGGATGGCGTGGCTCCACCTATGTGAAGGGCTTCAGCGGATATGCAGCCGCTGCGTAATTGGGCGCACGCATGGTAAGATGCGACGTATGAGAAAGCTCGATGTGGAGATAACTATAAAAAAATATAAATGCAACCTTCAATGAAGAAATGAACAAACATGCGGGATTAAATTGTTGAAAAGCGAAGCGGAATGTCTTATGCGCTTGTTGAAAATATTAGGCAGCGAGCTGGATACTTGCCCGCCGCAAGCTTCGGTTTTGCCAGCGGAGACCTCCTTTGAGAAAGAGCGTGATGCGCTTAAACAGCATGAAGCGGGCTGAGGAGGGCTGAAAATGAGATGGGAAAAGCTGTTTTGCATATTATCAATAGCGCTGAATATTTTGGGATGCTGGGTGATGTGGGAAGCCGTTGTCCGCCCGCTGAGAAACATGGTTCCAGGAGGCTGGGATAAAGGTTTTCCCTCACCGTTTTACATTTTTGAGGCACCAATCTGGTTCTGGCATGACCTGGCAATCACATTAATTTTAATTGGAACAGTAATACTCGCCTATCTTGCGTTTAAAGATTAGACACTCGCTTAGAAAGATACTGTCAAGTTAAGCCCATTTATTTAAATACTCCTTTATAAGTACAGTATCTTAACTTGACAGTATCGCTTAGAAAAGGCAATATCCTTAAATAATTAATTGATGCTCAAATAGTTTCTTTTTGAGGCGAACACCAATTATGGAGAGGGGAAAAAGAATAGTATGGATCGTCAGAGACTACTTGAAATGCACTGGATGCAGAAGATGCGAAATCGCCTGCTCCCTAACCCATGAGGGATGGATATGGCCTGAGGCTTCAAGGATAAGGGTCTTTATGCTTGCCCCCGGAGTTGAGGTCCCGCATCTATGTGCCCAATGCCACGATTATCCATGCGTTGAAGCATGCCCAGTTGGAGCGCTGACAGTTGATGATGCGACAGGCGCTGTTTTAGTCACCAGGGATAAATGCACCGGCTGCGGAGTATGCATACATAAGTGCCCTGGAAACATACCTTTCCTCCATCCCAAGGATGGGAAAGCAACGATATGCGACCTTTGCGGCGGAGAACCGCAATGCGCCAAGGTATGCCAAGAGGCCAAATTTAACGCCCTCTGGACCGTTAGGGAGGAAAGAGTCGGCTGGGGAAGCATAAACAGGAAACTCTTCGCCAGACCGCCTGAGGAACTCACAGAGGATGTTGCAATAAACCTTTATGGAGAAAAGTCCGAGGAGATGATCTAGATGCCGAGAGGATATGCAGGTAAATTCCTTGAAATTGACTTGTCCTCAGGGAGCATAAAAGACACGGTCTTCAGCGATGAGATATTGAAGAACTACGTTGGAGGCAGAGGCTTAGCCTCAAAAATCCTTTGGGACAGGCTTGGACAAAGATGGGAAACCGTGGATCCGCTCGGGCCAGAGAACATTTTCCTAGCCCTAACCGGACCGTTAACGGGCATAAACCCAGGCGCTAGGATATGCATATCGGGCAAGAGCCCGCAATGCAACGGGATTATTGGATCAACATTAAGCGGGGAGTTCCCTGTGGATCTTAGATGCGCTGGCTACGACGGGGTAATAGTTACGGGCAAAGCCGAGAAGCCTGTCTACATCCTCGTAACAGATGATCATGCTGAAACCAGAAGCGCCGAGCACGTATGGGGTAAGGAGGCCATAGAAACAATAAGAGCCCTAGTGAAGGAAACCCGCGATCTGCTTAAAGAGAGAAAACCCAATGTGGGAAAAATTAAGGAGCCATCCATGATATATTGCGGTCCAGCCGGCGAAAGCATGGTTAGGACGGCTGCTGTAATGCAGAAGATCAGCCACGCCGCCGGATACGGCGGATACGGCGCAGTCATGGGCTCAAAGAACCTTAAGGCTATAGTTGCCAAGGGAACCAAGCCCCTGCCAAGCGCGGCTAACCCCGAAACAGTGAAGATCCTACTGAGGGAAATCGATAGGAGGCTTATTGAAAGGGATAGGATGAGGCGTTGGGGAACCGGCTACGGCGGATATGAAGTAGGCGCGAGGCAAAGCTCTGAGCCTATTAGAAATTGGCAGGAGGAATGGCATAATGAGGAAAGATTCGGCGGGCCTAAATTCGACTTAAGATACTGGGTTAAAAGATACTGGGGAGACTTCAACTGCTCAGCATGCTGCATGAAAATATCCGTTATTAAAGCCGGGCCATATAAGGGGGCCATCACGGATGACCCTGATTACGAGATGCAAGCCTACCTCGGACCGAACCTGGGAATATTCGACCCGGACAAATGCATATACCTCTCGGCTCTAATGGACTACTTAGGTTTCTCAGGCATAAACGGAGGCAACACGCTTGCCTTCGCGGCTGAACTATACGAGAGGGGGATACTCACCAAGGAAGATCTAGGCTTCGAGCTGAAGTGGGGAGACGTAGAAGCATTCGAGAATCTTGCGAGGAAAATAGTTAAGCGTGAGGGAATATGCGACATACTTGCCGAGGGAACGTATAGGGCGGCTCTCAAAATATCTGAAATGAAGGGCGTAGACGCAGTTAAATACGCTGTGCACGTTAAAGGCGTTGAGGTAGGCGCCCATGGAACAAGAAGCGGATTGGACTATAACCCAATTGGATACGCATGCTCAGCCCAATGCGGAGACCACACTTCGGGAGTCTACGACGCATATAACGACATGGGAATGGTCTTCCTAGACTCGGCGGTGATATGCAGCTTCTGCTCCCATGAACTCATCTGGGACCTCTATAGGGCAGTCACAGGATGGGAAACCACGCGGGACGAATGGAACAGGGTTCTAGGACGAAGAATAATCCAAATCCAAAGGGCAACCCTCCTCCTGGGAGGACCGGACATATTCTGGGATCCAACGCTGCATGATGACAACCCCCCCAGATTCTATGAGCCGCTCCCCTCAGGCCCCTTCAAAGGTAAAACCACAGATAGAAAAACCTTCGAGGAGATGAGGAAGCAATATTACAAAGCAATCGGCTGGGACGGAAAGGGGATTCCGGAAACCGAAGAACTTAGGAAACTGGGACTTGAAGACATTGATAAAGCCCTGGAAAAACTAAGAAAATAGGCACGTGGAAAATCCACCCTTATTTTTTATATATTTGCGGCGGATCCACCATGAAAATAGAAGTCAGGGTTTTCGGGGACCTCATAGATTTCCTAGGCAGCAGCAAATTAACCATCGAGCTAGGGGAAGGAGCCAAAGTCGCCGACTTAATCTCAAAGATGGCTGAAGTAAAAGCTGGATTCAGGGAGAAAATGGAGGTCTTATCTAGAAGGCGGGGCGCAACGGACTACGGCTTAACAATACTCGTGAATGGAAAAAACATAAATGTCCTAAATGGCTTGGAGACGCAGCTGAAAGACGGCGACACCGTGGTCTTTTTGCCGCCAGTCGCCGGGGGATAATCAAGCGTTAAACCAGGTTTTGGTTTAAACTTAACCCGCAGCTTCACCCTTCTTAAAGCATCAATATGGAGAGGTTAGGACGATTTCCCCATCCTTAATGACTTTTATAACGCTTAATTTTCGCTTACAGACCCTCCGTTCGCCAGCTGCATCCGCAAGTGGGAAACTTCCCTCCTCAAGCCTTAATACGGCAATGTCCCCGCATGCCCCAGGCCTCAGAGTCCCAATAAAGTTTTCCCGACCTAGAACCTCAGCCGGCTTAGCCGTCACCGCCCTCACAACTTCCTCAAGGGATAAACCCAAATATAGAAATTTCGACATGGTTGTGGGCAGATCGTAAACTGGACCCTCGTAGCTCCCACTATGAAGGTCGGTGCTTATCGTATCCGGCTTTACTCCCTGCTCCAAACCCTTCTCGGCGACAGACCATCTGAAGCTAGCCGCTCCATGGCCGACGTCTAAAATCACACCGCGCCTTACAGCCTCAAAAAATTCAGGCTGAACACGCCCCTTCTCATCCAGCAGCCCATCATGCTGCTCAATACGTAAACCATGATAGAGATGCGTCACCACATCGCCCTTCCTCAGATATTTCAGAGTCTCAGGCTGAAGATGATTCTCAACCATCAGAAGGCATCCGGCCCTGTCCGCAGCCTCCCTAGCTAACTTAACCCCTTCAATCCCATGATGAGCCCACTTTATTCCCAAAACAACATCCCGATTCCGCCTAATCAAATCCACAGTTCCATCAACATTAATGAACATGTCATCGCGACCAGCTATCAGGCCAGCCCACCTTTGATTAGGACGGGAAAACTCTATCATGCCCTGAGACTCAATATTCAATAGGGCGTAAACCCTAGTTTTAACATTCCCAATCACATACCTCCTAAAGCCCATGAAATTCAACTCACCGGTTGAACCCGCATCCAGAACCGTGGTGCTGCCCTTAGCCAGACAGGCCAAATCAGGATTAACCGCGAGATAAGCGATCCCATAGCAGCAGTGAACGTGAAGGTCAATCAGCCCAGGCGTAACTATTGCACCCGAAGCGTCGATCACGCGCCTCGAACCGGAGGCGTTTATTCCCCTCCGCAGATCAGCAATCACACCGTCTAATACGGCAACATCCATCACCTCCTTTATTCCCTGAGATGGATCCATGACCAAACCGTTTTTTATAACAATATCATAGCCGCTCATCCCAAAATCGCCCTCAAAATCTCCCTTATCCTACATGCTATCGTCTCCCACTCCCCATCCTGGAGACATTGAGGATTCACAATCACACCGTCCTCATCGAGAAGCGTATATATGGGCGGATCCCCCTCTAAAAGAAGCCTATGAAGATCCCTAGCGGATAAACCCAGATGGCCCCAATTCAAGATTATCTTCGCCCTGGGCCAACCCTGAGCCGAATACTCATGCCTAGACGGATCAGGCATCAGCCTCTCGATCCTAACGTTTCCATCGGAGAGCTCTCTAATGAAAAACTGAACGATCTCCTCCCACCTGCGCTTTCTAGCCTCAACAGCCTCAGGAGTATAATGCCTCAAAGCCACAACGAGTCCAACTATATCCTCCTTACTCACCTTCATCGGCCTACCCATGTAATGATGAGGGCAGCCGTGAGCCGCAACCGCCCTTATAAGATCAGCCCTACCCACTATGAAGCCCGTGTCATTCGGCCCGCGTATATCCTTCCCACCGCTGAAGGCAACGAGGTCAGCTCCAGCCGCCACTATCTCGCGCAGATTCTCAATTGGAGGAAGCTCAGCTGCGGCGTCCACAATAACGGGTATATTATGCTTCTTTCCAACCTTAACAACTTCTCTCAACGCTTCCAGATCGCACCCCCTCTTCGAGGTGAAGAACATGAAGGCTATGGCCACCGTTTTCTCACTGATCGCCCCCTCGATATCTTCCGGGGAAAAACCCTCCTCAGATCCCACCCTAACTATTTTTGCGCATGGAATAGCGAGATTACGACAGTAGGGATTATCATGCAGAGCAGGCAGAATAACCTCATTCCTAAAGCCCTGAACATAGGGCATTTTAGCCATCTTCTCCGGGTCATCACCAGTCATGCACGCCGCAACGGCCAAGACTAAAGCGGCCGCAGCCCCAGAGGTAACATAGGCAGCTTCAGCGCCGGTTATTTCAGCTATAATTTCACCAGCCCTCCTCTGAAGATCCTCCATGTTTACGAAAGCCTTAGCGGCCTCACGCATCGCTTCAAGAGCTTCAGGCAATATTATGGAGCCGCCTAAGAAAGTGTAGGTCCCCATAGCGTTAATGACCCGCTTAACCCCCAAAGCGTCATAGACGCTCATTTCAGCCCCAGCCTGATGCGCTCAGAAACCCTTAACTTGGCTTATAGGCAATAGCATCGATCTCCACAAGAACATTCTCTCCAGGCCTAGGAATCTTCGAAACTTGGACGCATGTTCTGGCCGGCGGAACCTTAAAGTATAAACCATAAACCTCATTCATCTCACTATAATTGTTCATGTCGGTTAGGAAGACGGTGCATTTCAAAACGTTCTCCAGGCTGCTTCCAGCCTCCTCAAGTATAGCCTTCATGGACTCCATAACCCTCCGCGTCTGCTCCCTTATCCCGCCCTCAACAACCTTTCCGGTTTCCGGATCATGAGGACCTATGCCTGAAATAAACAGCAAATCTCCGAAGACAACCGCCCTAGAAAGGAATTTACCTTGCCCCAGAGCCTTCTTGCCTTTAGACATAAATTTAACCTCCACAATTCCGCTGAAATAGATTTAATTGCCACATGTAAATAAGGCTTAAGTAATTAATTCTTAACTTAAAATCTATTTAGAGGAGCCCAAACCTAATAAGGAGTGATATGAAAAGAAAAGACGGGAAATAGCTTAATGCGCTACTGTGGTGGTGTCAAGCTTGGTTCTGCCAGCTAAAGTATTCGAGATAAAAGAGGAGGTTAATATGGGTTTCGCCGCCCAAAAGCTTAAGTATTTCCGCGAGGAGGAACCGTACACGACGGTTACCGGTGAAACAGTAAGTTTAGTTGCGGAAGTTTTAGATCTTAAAATGGATGAGAATTCAATCTCCGGAGTGTTCAGCAGAGACTTTATCCGCAGCCGCCCCTACAGGCGTAAAATATCTGAGATGCCTGTGACTGAGGAATCACCATTCTGGATACGAAAATTTAACGATAGATTCTTCCTAATAGTTTTGGCGCCCTCAACAGCGCGGGGCATAAAGAAGCTGCTGACAAACTATGTCGCTAACAAACTGAGCAGGGTTCTATTCATAAAACCCAACGTCATACTTGAAGTTGAGATACCCCATGAGAAGCTCAAAAATTTACATGAGTCGAACCCGCAAGCGACAAAACTAATATGGTTTGACAACGTCGACATACCGGGCGTTGAGAAGCTCTGTCTAGCGGGCTCAGACCTCGCAGACACAAGCCTCTATCAGGATTATCTTAAGCATGGAAAAATCTGGTATGTTGTCTTTGAGGTTCAGAAAAGAGGCATGGTCATCGGGGTTGCAAGAAACTGCGTAGTAACCCTCTTCAGCAAAAGCCCAATAGGAGATTATATAGACTACATAACTGAGGATATTCTTCCACTTATCGAGTGAGGGCCAAACTTGCGGCTGGATTTAAGGCAACAGCGCGCTACTCAGCTTCCACTATAGATTTCGGTTCCCACTCGCCCAAATGAACCTTAGGCTTATAGCCCCTTAAAGCCCCCGGATTAAACTTTATCCTCCTTCCCTTCTCGGCCGACATGTAGGCCGCCATCATGAGCTGCGTCACCAGCAGACCGTCCATCCAATTCTCCTCAGGCTGCGCACCCTTAAGGAAGCAGTCAACCATATATCTGTTCTCATCCTGATAACCATAGGTTATTGCCTCATTCGGTATTATGGGCATAAGCCCCTGCTCAGCCGCCTGCTTCTCAACAAACTCCTCCGTCGGCGGCGCCTTAATGTTCCTACTGAAGAAGACGCTTAGCTCCTGCTGCAAACTATTTATTGTAACCGAGTACTCCGGACCTAAAACCTCAAAGGTAAGCCTTAAGCCAGGGCCCACAAAGCTCCACGATGTCCTAGCCTCCGACAGAACTAGGCTGCCATCCTCATCCTCGTAAACCACAAGCGTTAAGGCGTAATCTTCAGCCGGCGTCCGCCCATAATCAACACCGAAGTCCCTTTTAACCTTAGACAAGTAGGGCTCCCTAGTCCACTTAAGCGATGCAATCGTCGACTGGACAACCAAGGGTTTTAGGGAATCCTTAGGCTTATCAGGATTTATGAGCATATACCTGCTTGCCTCTAAGCTGTGGCATGTCATGTCTAATAGGACCCCGCCGCCGGAAAGCTGAGGGTTCCAGAACCACGCCGAGTGGGGTCCACCGTGCTCCTCAGCAGCCCTGGCTAAATATGGTCTCCCAGAATATTTGGCGCCGTACTTCCATACGGCTTCCCTCGCCCTAGTAACGGATGGGGCGAAAACCTGATCTTCAAGGTAACCGTGCAGAAGCCCGGTCTTCTCAATCAACCTAACCATTTCCTCAGCCTCATCAACAGTCCTTGCGAGCGGTTTTTCGCAGCACACCCCAACAATATTTGTTTTGCCCTGCGAAGCCTCCTCAGCGATCGCCCTTACAACCTCAAGCCTCATAAAGTTTGGGTTAACTATCCAAACAGCATTAACCGAAGGGTCGGAGAGCATCTCCCTTAAATCCGTGTAAACCTTCGGCTTACCAACGCCCAAGGACTCCGCAAGCCTAGATAGCTGGCGGGCGCTTCCCTCCCTAACGTTATATATGGCCGCTATCTCAGCGTTCCTTATACCGGTCCAAGATAATGTGTGAAACCTCGCAACGAAACCTGAACCTATAAAACCAACGCCCAGCTTATCCAACACCTTTCACCCTAAAAATGTTAAGATAACAAATAATATTTTATTATTTTTTCCCTTCCCAGCAATTTTCAATATTTTATTGCTTTTACGTTAAATCTCCGCAGGCGCATTTAACCTCATAAAGTATTGTTAAGAGCTCATCAAACCCAAATCCGGTTTTAGCCGATATCAGCGGAACCCTCTTAGGCGGGAAGAAGAAGCTCAATACCTTTAGGAGCTCCATATCCATCTCCTCCCTCAGATTCGATGGTTTTCTGGCGTGAGTCTTCATCGGATCATTCAGGGCTTCCTTAATCCCAATTATTTCTTCGTGATCAAGAAGGTCCGCTTTATTTAGAACCGCTATAGTTTCGGTCTCAAGAGCGCAGTATGCTGTTAAAGCATAAAGATAGAAGCTTAGAAGATTCCCTTTTAATGCGGGGAGATCCCCGATAAAAAGGCAGCATCTATCCGGAAACCCGCTAACTATTATTCTGCCAGCTTCTCTAAAGAGAAACGGCTCCAGCTGACCTGGAGTATCAAATATCACATAATCTGAACCCTCAAACCTAGGAACAGTCATCCTGGCAAGCCGATTCATGGCTTCAAGAATAGCCCCATTAGGACCCAGATTCTCCTCACGCATTATGCTCTCAACCGTAAAATTAGACCTAATATCGAAATCCGGCTCATAGCCCGGATCAAGAACGCCCGGATCTAAATTAACAAGCCTAACTACATAACCTTCACTAGTCAAGTATGATGAGAAATTCTTCGCCAACAAGCTTTTACCTGAACCAGCCGGACCAAGAATAAATATATTCATATCCGCTCACAGTAAATTAATCCTTAACATCATCTTAAACCTTTGTTTAACTAGCCAAATAGAGCCAAATTGCTGAGAAGCAGAATGCACTTCTATTCGACGAGAGAGTTAGGCTTTCATCCTGGATTTGCTGAGCCTTTTGGCAAGGTTTAAATATGTAGATGTTGTTTTAAATTGTATACGGAGGCACAGTTCTTTGTCCGAGGTTGTGTCGGCCAGGTTGCCCAAAGAAAAAGTTAGGCTTGTGGAGGAGATAGCCAGAGAAGAGAAGGTTGATAAGTCAACTATTTTGGAGAGGGCTTTAGATCATTACACTCGAGAGTGGAAGCTCAGGAAGGCTGTGGAATTATACAGGGATGGGTGTGTTACGATTTCAAGAGCTGCTGAAATCGCTGAAATCTCAGTTTGGGAAATGATCGATGTACTGGCGCAGAGGAAAGTTGCACATCAGTATGGCGTTGAGGATTTGGAAGAGGATTTGAAGGCGCTTGAAAGCAGATAAACCCCTTACAGTGGTTTCAAACTCAACCCCACTAATATATCTGGCGAAGATTGGCAGGCTGAGCATCATCCGAAACGTTTTTGAAAAAATCTTTATTCAAGAAGCAGTCTTTGAAGAAGCTGTAATCAGGGGAAAGGCGCTGAACATGAGCGACGCACACATCATTGAAAGGGCTGTGGGAACATGGATCATCAAGGAACGGATACGACAAGAAATAGACGCTGAATACCGCTTCTTAGATACTAATACAAGGCTTGGTTCAGGTGAGAAGGAAGCTATCAAACTATGTAAACAGATAAACGCAAAATACCTAATAGCAGATGACAAAGAGGCAAGAAGAGTGTCAAAAATGCTTAGTATAACACCCATAGGAACATGCAGCATAATAATCCAAGCCTACAAACAAAAGGCGATAACAAAGAATGAAGCAGTCCAGATTATGGATGACCTTTTGAAAGTTGGATTTAGAATCAACCCAGAATTATACTGCAGGATACTTCACGAATTAGAATTCCAACGATAGGGTTAGCTTAACTACAACTAAAAGAAAACGGTCGGATTTTTGCAGAACGCTCATATAAAGCTGATGATACATGGTCTTTTCCATTCCACAATTCCTCTAAAATAAGACCAAAACGTGCTCTACCGGAACAGAAATCATGAAGAAGAATGTAATTTAGAAGCTATGTACCGTCTCCTTTATATGAGCGTTGCAGAATTTACTCGGTCTTCCCTAAAGATTTGCTGATCTTGCGTGTAAGTTTAGCTAGCATTAAAATGGTTTGAGGGCGTAGAAACTTTTAAGCCGGATTTGCTGCATCCTAATCCTTTAACCATATCCTACCTCAGCCATCTCAGCCACTATTTCTCCACCACCAAGCTTAGGGCATACTCGATTTTTCTAATCCTAGCGAAGCCTGCAAGCCTCAAGCGTTCAATTATCCCCTTCAAATAGTTTTTCCCCTGCCTTACCCCAGGCCTGCCAACATAATGCAGAAGCCTTCCATTATCTTTAAGAACCCTGAAAAGCTGCCTGTAAAATTCCAGCGAATAAAGTTCCGGAGCAATGCTTATTCTTGGCGGATCATGAATGATGAAGTTGAAGTGTTTGTCCTCAAATTTCTGCACCTCCCAGAATGCATCCCCAATTATCAGCTCAATCTTTTCATTTTCAAAAAGGTCTCTTGAAAACGGGTTCTGCCTAGCTATCAGAATCACGTTCTCATCTTTCTCGATGGTTATAACCTTCCTAACCTCTTTCATTTTAGCTGCTAGAGTAGCCGTATAGCCTAAACCTGTGCAGCAGTCAAGGATAACGCCGTAGATTTTCCCAAGGGCCTTAATCTTCAGAAGGGCGTCGGTTTTAGGATCTACAGCATCAGCCCTATGCATGCGTACACCAGACACCTCAAGATATGGCCAAGTTCCGGTTTTAACAAGCCTATAGAATTTTCCAGTTTTTTCACTAAAGAATTTTATTTCATCTGTTGGCGTATTCATTCCTAAGAGCATCTAACCCTTCTATTTGCGGGATAAATTTTTAACCTTCCCCTTTAAGCTTATGTTTCGTATTTTTCACCGGGCTTGAGCAGAACAACCTTAATCTTTGAGGATTTTTCAACTTTTCTCCTGAACTCTTCAGGATCAGTGTCCCATCTATGCATCGGAATTACAACTTGAGGGTTTATCGCTATAGCTGCCTCAGCCGCCTCCGGATTATCCATCGTATATGTTCCTCCGCTCGGCAATAGGGCCAAATGAACTTTTCGATCCTTTAAATCCCTCATTTCGGGGATGAAGTCTGTGTCCCCAGCATGATAAATCGTTCTGCCATTGATGGTCATTAAATAGCCAACGCCAAAACCCTTCGGATGGAAGGGGTTTCCCGGAGATCTGAAGCGCCTCACATTATATGAGTGAACCGCCTCAACGGTTACGTTATCCACACTTATTTTTTCACCTGGCTTAATCGCCCTAACTCTTCCACCTATTTTTGACGCGCATTCAGCGGGGGCAATAATCAACGTGTCGTCTCTGCGCACCGCCTTAATCTTCGATGTATCACAATGATCGAAGTGGGAATGCGTCACCAAAATTATATCCGCCTTATCAAGATATTTGCCCTCATATGGATCGATGTAAATATTTTTACCATCAGCCGTTATTTGGAAGCTGGCATGCCCAAGCCACTTAACCGCTATATTAACCATTTCACAATCACCTAATCCTTCGCTGTTTAACTCGACATAATATATTAGGCTTTTAGCAGATTTATTTCTATCGATCCCCCGCTGATGGAATGTTATTTCAACCTCCACAGATGAAGCCGCTCCCTAAAGAATCTACGTAAATTCGCTAAGGCTTAAAAGATCTTTCATCTAAGAATTTAATTGGGGAAAGCGGTGGGAAAATATGCTTCAAAAGGAAGATTTCAAGGTTAAGATCGGTTTCGTCCCATCCCACAGAAGCATCTTTGATGAAAACTGGGCCATCAGCATGCGTAAACGCTGCATTGATGCTTTCTCAAGCGTTGAGGGACTAGAGCTTATAGTTCCAGATGAAAACATAACTAAGAAGGGGCTTGTCTCAGATGAGGAGGACGCTGACAAAACCATTCAGCTATTCAAAGAGAATGAGGTGGACGGAGTAATAATTGGAACGATGACGTTTGGAGAGGAAGTCCCGGCTCTAAAGGTTGCAAGCGCCTTTTCAGAGAAACCAATCCTACTGTTCGGCACTAAGGAGGGGCCCTTCACCCCTGAAGGAAAAAGGCTCTCAGACTCCTTCTGCGGAACACTATCGATTTCCTCCGGGCTCTACCGTAGAAAAATACCCTTCTTGTTTGCTGGAATAATCTTTCCTGAGGAAGAAGAGTTTAAGGAGGCTGTTGAAAACTTCGTTCGGGTATGCGCGGTTTTCAAGGGATTCATAGGCGCAAGAATCGGGCAGGTTGGTCCCCGACCTAGACCTTTTGAAACCTGCATCTTTAATGAGGCAGTCCTAGTTGAGCGCTTCAAACAAACCGTTATCCCAGTACCGCTATCTGAAATCTTCGACGCAGCCAATAGTTTAAGCAATGAAGACCCAGATGTTCAAAAAGTGCTTGGGGAGATAGAGTCTCAGGCGGATGTCTCCCAAATTGGGCGTGAGACGCTGATTAAGCTCGCAAAGCTTGAGGTTGCTCTAGGCAGATTCGCTGAGGAAAATAAAATATCCGCCATGGGTGTTCAATGCTGGACCTCGATGCAGGACATATATGGAACATCATCATGCCTACCAATGGCCAGATTAACCGACAGGGGAATAATGTCATCCTGCGAGGTCGACATTTATGGGGCTCTAACGATGCTAATACAGTATTTAGCCAGTTTAAAGAAGATTCCGCCGCACTTCATTGATTGGACGATACAGCATCAGGAGAAAGAAAATGTTTTCCTAGCTTGGCACTGCGGGAACGCACCTCCATCACTGGCCTGTGAGGGGTGCCCAAGATTTGTAAGGGGACATTTCGTCATGGAGGAAACTAAGCCGGGTAAAGCCTTTGGAACCATCGAGTTTCAGCTTAAGCCTGGTGTTGTCACAATATGCCGCCTAGTTGAGTATGATGGTGAATTCAAGATGCTCATAACTAAGGGCGAAATTAAATATAGCCTAGATAATCTCCGCGGAGCATGGAGCTGGGTTGAGGTGCCAAATCTGAAATTCCTATACAGGGTTCTTGCTGAAGAAGGGTTCATACATCACGCAAGCATGATCCACGGCGACTACACCAAAGCCATAATGGACGCATGCAAATTCCTCGGAATAGATGCGGTGGTCGTCTAGAAGGAAACCTATTTTCCCTAAATCTCTTTATTTTTTCTTTTCATCTTATAGAAATGTTTGGTATTTTCTGGTTTAAGGGAGAATCACTAGGTTATACAACCTGCAGCCAATAGGAATTTATCTTTTTGCCCTGATGGATTTGAAATATAGTTTCCCAATTAATAAAGATTTAATGATTCTTTCAGGATATTTCTTAGTGAAACGAAGAACGTCCGTGATTAGGAACCAGTTCGCATATAGGAGGATGGTTGGAAAGTTGAAGAGTTTAGTGGAAGAGGAGGAAGAGGAGGAATTAGAACTCGTCGAGGTTAAATTAAGGCTGCCTAAACCAGTGATTGACTTCCTGAAGATATTCATGACTGAAGATGAGATCTCGGAGTTTCTCTACTACAAAATCATTATTGCTGGCCTAAAGGATAGACTGGCAATCGAAGCTAAAGATTGGGTTCTGAAACTTGCAGAGAGACAAGGCTTAAACAGAATATTCGAAGAAATACTTGAGGAATAAACTCCAAATCCCCTTTTTATATAGAAGTCTAGACGATTAAACAATGCCTAGAGGTAAGGCTCCAATGGCGAATTCATGAAACCTGCGCGCTCCTACGCATCTTATGAGCCTAGTGGGAAAAAGGGCTTAATTAATCCTTTTTATAATCCATAAGAAAGCCTCTACGATTTCAGTTTTAGAGCCGCCTTCTTCTTATTTAGAATAACGCTGGGAATCGTCGTAAATTTTATATCCGGTATAGGGGTAAGGGGTATCATCTCTTAACCAGAGGTATTATGAATGAAGTTTGGTTGTTGCGTATGGACCGTCCGCTGGAAGGCGCCATATGAGGATGCTATTAAGAGGATATCTAGATTGGGCTTTAAAGGTGTTGAGTTAATCGCGTGGGATAGAAAAACGCTGGACGAATATTACACGCCTGGAAAAATAAGGGAACTAAGAGAACTTGTGAACTCTTTAGGTATGGAAATAACGGAGTTCGTCTCAACACCGCGGGGAATGAGCAGCTTGAGAGGGGAAGATCAGGACGGGGCTTTAAGCCATTTTAAGAGGCTAGTAGAGGTGGCTTCCGAGATAGGGACAAAAATCGTGAACACCGTGGCCCCATGGCCATTCTCCGATATTCCTAGTCCAGATATAAAGAGAAGACCTTTAATGCAGACGTTTTTAATGCCGGAGAATCTCCCATACGACTTAGACATGGATCTGGTTTGGAATAGCTATGTTAACCTTATGAGGAAATTCGCCGATCTGGTTGAGGATGCAGGTATGCGCTACGCTATTGAGCCTCACCCCTTCAGATTAATATGCAATGCAGATGGTATGTTAAGGCTTCTTGAGCATGTTGGTTCGAAGGCTATTGGGATGAATTGGGATCCAAGCCACCTTTTCCCTTCAGGTGAAACACCGGCAATAAGCATACTGAAGTTGAAGGGGCGGATTTTCCATACTCACATATCTGACAATGACGCTATGACAAACGTTCACTGGAGGCCTGGAAAGGGGAAAATCGACTGGAAAAGCTGCTTAAGAGCTATGAAAGCTATTGGGTATGATAACGTGTTATCACTTGAACTAGAAGATGCACCCGGGGCAAGTTCACAAAATGGCCCCAGAAATGCGGAGCGAATTTTCGACATGGAACTAAACATAGCAATGAGATTCTTAGAAGAAATAGCTGAAGAAGTTAATATCAAAGTAGAGAAATAATCTATGTTTAGTTGAGAGGTTTATAGAGCATGTCGAAAGAACTGATGGTTTATGTTGGAACCTATACTCTTCCAATACTCTTCGGAACCGGGGAAGTTCTGGTGGGGAAGGGCGAGGGCATATACGTTTATCGAATGGATCAGAATTCCGGAGCCTTAGAGTTCAGCAGCAAGATAGCAGGCGTTGCAAACCCATCTTACCTATCCTTCGATCCTAAGCATCATTCTCTTTACGCTGTTAACGAGCTAAAGAATTTTGAGGGTAAACCGACAGGCGCCGTCAGCGCCTTCTCAGTCAACTCGGAAACTGGCGGATTGAAATTCCTAAATAGAAAACCAACCATGGGAACTGATCCCTGCTATGTGACCGTTGATAAAACTAGTAGATACGTTCTTGTCGCTAATTTCATGAGCGGCAGCGTATGCGTCTTACCTATACGGGAGGATGGAAGCCTAGAAGATGCCAGCGATCTCATTCAGCATCACGGTTCAAGCGTTAACCCTAAACGTCAAGAGGAACCTCATGCCCATGCATGCGTACTAGATAAAGCCAATCGGTATGTGTTAGTTCCCGATCTTGGAATCGACAAGGTTATGATCTATAAGTTTGATTCAAACCTTGGAAGACTAGAGCCTAATGATGAGCCCTGGTTTCAAGTGAGAGCTGGCGCTGGACCGCGCCACTTAGCTTTCCATCCTAACGGCAGATACGCTTACCTAATTAATGAGCTCAACTCTACATTAACCGTTTTCTCATACAACGAAAATAATGGCACACTTAAAGAGGTCCAAACCGTTTCCACTATGCCGGAGGATTTCGCTGGCGCAAATACAGGCGCAGATGTTAAGGTCCATCCCTCAGGCAGATTTGTTTACGCCTCAAACCGTGGCCTTAATGACATCGTAATCTATGCAATTAATGAAGGCACCGGAAAACTTACATACATAGGCCGCAGATCAACTCAGGGCAAAACGCCCCGCAACTTTGCCATCGACCCAACTGGCAGATTTCTACTTGCCGCCAACCAGGATACGGATACCATTGTAACCTTTAGAATAGACCAGCAGACCGGCGAACTTCTATTATCAGGACATCTTACGAAGGCGCCGACTCCTGTTTGTATAAAAATGATTCCTTTATGATGGAAATTTATTATCGAGCAATAAAGGTTCCTTTGTAATCTACCTATCTTTTTTGCTGCAGGATTAAGCACGATTCATCTCTGAATATTACTTGCCGCTATTACCCTAAAAATTTTCATCGCAACATCGCGATAGAAAATATTAATTGAAGCTTAAGGCTATTATCTGGTATGTCAAAATGGTGATGCTTACTTTGATGGTTAAAACAGGTAGATTTCTGTTGAAAATCCTATTTTCCTCGTTAGCATTTGCGCTTCTATTACTCATGCTCATTAGTATACCGCTTGGTCTTCAGCTCTTCTTTTTTGAGAGAATATCTGAGTCTTACACGTTTAAATCAAATTTTTTAATTGAACTTTTAAATCTTCGCTTTGGGGTCAGTATGGGTCTTATTTTCGCCATTTTCTCCCTAATATACATTTTATGTTTTTTCATTTCCCTCAGGAAAAGTCTCACTTTTAGGGGCTTCAGAGGGTTTTTCAGAGAAGGAGTAAGCTTTTGGCTTGTGAGAAATCCATTATTCGCTGCATCATTTCTATCATGCCTGGCGTATGTTACATCAAAGATTATCCATTTAATTGAGGAGGCTTGCGGCATACCGGTCGGTCAAGCTCCTGTCTCCGCAGATCCCCTAGTAGCTTTCCTACAGATTTCAATCTCGCCTTTACTTGAAGAAGTTATTTTCCGCATACTACCAATCGGCGTTTTCTCAGCAACCTATCTCTTAACCTCGCTTCAACTGGGCAAACCTAATATCTCATTGAGGGAAAAAATGAAACTTTCGCTTTTAATCCTCATTAGCCCTGAGCGTGGAAAACGAATTGCGCATTTAAAGACTATTGCGGAGTTCGGCTTCATGAAGGGAATAAGTTCCAGCGAGTGGTTAATGGTGTTTTTAACTTCGGCGATTTTCGGCTTCTCACATTATGTTCCCCCAACAACATGGGGCGCTGGGAAAATTCTATCGGCATTTATACAGGGGGTGATTATGGGGTTGGCATATTTAGCCTATGGTTTTCAGACCCCAATCATAATACATTGGTTCCTTAACTACTATTTATGCACGTTCAGCCTTGCAGGCTACGTGTATCCGCGTTTCGCCATTTTAAATGAGTTGAATATTTATATTATAACTGCGCTTGGGGTGCTCAGCATAGTGACAATCACTTTGTTAGGGATCAGAGGCATTGCGAAAAGTCAAATCTTAAACATGGAAATCCTCTTTCAATCCTATAGGAAAATCGAGAGTAAATTAAAAATTGAGTATGGAAAGGCATTGAATGTTTTTAGGCGTGTGAGCCTTAAATCCCTCAGGAGTTTTAATTTTGCCACCATAGCCTTAGTCTTATTCTTCCTCGCTGTTAGATTATTGATTGTGAATTTTCCAAGACCTGAGCCTGGGGAAAGATATTATGAAACGGGCTTCGTGTTTGATGAAACATATTATGTTAAGGCTGCGAGGCTGCTTCTTAAGGGCGAATCAACCAACCACGAGCATCCGCCGCTGGTTAAAATGTTAATAATGGTTGGAATCATGATTTTTGGAGATAACCCGCTTGGCTGGCGGCTTTTCTCAATCTTATTCAGTTCGATATCTATAGGCTTACTGCATCTGCTCACATTGAGCCTCGCTGAGAACCGGCTTACATCATTTTCAGCAGCATTGCTATTTGCGTTTGACATAATGGCTTTTAACATTGGGCAGATAGGCATGCTTGACGCAGCTGCCCTAATGTTCGTTCTCGCCGCAAGCATTATGCTGGTCAAAGAGAAATATGATTTTAGTGGTTTATTGTTTGGTTTAGCGTTGCTATGCAAGCTAAGCTCCATTTTTAGTTTAGGCATGATCTTCCTTCTGCTGGCTAAAGGGGTTTTTGAGAATGGAAGTCTTAGGATGAAAACCGTTTTTAAATGGCTTACTTTATCAATAAGAATAATTCTTATGGCTTCAGTCATCTTCCTAGCTGGCTTATGGGTTTATGATGTTGCCTATGGTGTTTTCAGCGGCAACCCACTTAACCACATAAACTACATGTTTAGCTATCATAATATTCTTCGATATGATGAAGAAGATGTCATTTCTGAAAAGGTCATACTTCCGCTGAGATGGATTAATCCCTTAGACCCGTTCTCTCCGATCCGATATTACGTTGTTACAGTAACGGAACTCATTAACGGAGGTTTACATGAATATTATCCCATAGCCTACTATGGAATATATACGCCTCTATGGTGGAGCATATGGCTAGTTACGCCGGTAAGCCTCATGGAAACAGCGAGAAAAAAGAAAACGTCAGACTTTTTCATTTTCTTATGGATCACAGCAAACTTTCTTCCATACATTGTTTTAGCTTACGTTTCACGCAGGTGGGTCTACCCATTCTATTTCTGTGCAACGTTGCCTGGACTGTACATGGGGCTATCTCAATACTTAGCTTATCCTAAAAAACTAAGAATACTGCTTGCGTCATTAACGTTTATACAAATCTTATGGTTCATCTTATGGTTCCCTGTCAAACCAAAATTACTATAACATCTCCTTTCCAGCATGTAACATTTATTTATAGTATATATTTATAGTATAGTTTTATATTGCGAACTTAGTTTATCTGAGTAGATGCTACCCGTAAAGCCAGCAGGCAACTTTTACTTTCCCAGCCTCAAACATGGGAGGCCTTTCTTTTAGGCATTTCTCCATTTTATTTGGGCATGTGCTTATATATTTACATCCAGAAGCTAGAAACTCCTTAATTTCCATCCCTAACGGGCTCATCTCCTCCTTAATCCATTTTTCTCTTTTTCCATGCTCAGGAAGCGAGCTTACCAACGCTTTAGTGTATGGGTGATATTGGTTGAGGAGGACTTCATCAGCCGGTCCCTTCTCAATTATCATGCCCCTATACATGATGGCTATTTCATCGCTTATGTAGTAGGCTGTTGCAAGATCATGCGTTATATAGACGAAGGATATTTCCCTCTGCTTTAACTCCTTAAATATGTTCAAAACGTTCATTCTTGAAGAGGCGTCAATCATGGATACAGGCTCGTCGGCTACGATTAACCTTGGTTGAGATAGAAGTGCGCGGGCTATAGCTATCCGCTGGAGCTGACCGCCTGAGAACTCGCTTGGTTTTTTTCCAACAATCTCATCAATTGTTAATCCGACGAAACTTAGAGTCTCTTTTATCTGGGAGGATGCTTCCTCATCCTTCATATTAAGCATATGTTTGGCTGTTCCAAACAGGTACGTGTCTACATTTCTTAAAGGATTAAAGGTTCCATAGGGATCTTGGAAGATTGCTTGGACTTCCTTTCGAAAAAGTTTTCTCTCTCCACGCTTTAGGGAGTAAACTCGTTTACCTTTATAAAGCACGGTTCCTTCTTCTGGCTTCAATAAGCCTAAAACGATTCTTGCAAGGGTTGTTTTTCCACAACCGCTTTCCCCGGCTATGGTGAGTATTTTCGGCTCTTTTTCCATGCTTAGGGACGCACTATCAACCGCTGGGAATTTAATCCATCCGATGAATCCGTAGCCGAAAAATTTTGATACATTCTTTAACTCTAAAAGAAACTCGCTCATAAACAATCAACTCGCGTAAATCCAGCAAGAAACTCTTCGATCTTTTTCTCTTTTTCCATGCTCAGGTTCTTCCTTTTGGCATATAGGCTTAGAATATGGGCATCTGGGATGAAATCTGCATCCGGAGGGCGGCTGCCTAAGGTCTGGAGGCTGCCCCTTAAGGCCGGTTCTTTGGGATTTATCTCCAAGCCTTGGCAGAGACTCTATTAGCGCTTCAGTGTATGGATGTAAGGGTTTCTCGAATATTGCTTGGGTTCCTCCGACCTCAACGATATTACCAGCGTACATTACGCCCATTCTATCGGTCAGAACGGAGTGTATTCCCATATCATGAGATACTAGGACGATTGTGTTTTTAAGTCTCTCCTGAGCTTTTTTGAGAAACATTAAAGCAGCACGTTGATTAATCACGTCTAAGGCTGATGTGGGCTCATCCGCTAAAACCATAGCTGGCTGAAGTAGCAGCGCCACAGCAATCACTATTCTCTGCCTCATGCCTCCGCTGAGCTGATGGGGGAAAGCTTGAAGAGCATCGCTTGGCAAACCGAAATCCTCCACATATTTCCGCGCCATGGCATAGGCTTCTTTCTTCTTCATCCCCGTGTATGTTTTATACATTTCAGCGAAATGATCTTTTACCCTCGTAGTTGGGTTTAAAACATTCATTGAGTTTTGGGGAATATAGGAAATATGTTTCCACCAAACCGTTTTTCTAAGGTCATCTAAACTAAGCGAGGAAATCATGAAGGATTTTTCATCGTTTGAATATAGTTCTATGGAGCCGCTTTTTAATTTCAGGGGCGGTTCAATGTAGCCATAGAGTATTTTTACCAGTGTTGATTTTCCACATCCAGATTCGCCGGCTACTCCAAAGATTTCATTTTTATATAGCTCCAGAGATACGTTATTCACAGCGTCTACATAGACCTTTGACATTTCATAGCCGCCCTTAATGTTTAGGCCCCTGAGAACAAGATCCATATTTATCTTGCTCCTAAAAGTTCACCGATCATGTTAGAAAGTTGATATATGGTTACTATCAACGTTGTGAGCAGAAGTATTGGGATTATAGGCCACCACCATATCCCCCTTAAGATTGCTTGATACTGCAAAGCCCAATAAAGTATTGATCCTATAGTTGCTTCCTCTAATGTGGATAAACCGAAGACTGCTATTGTGGTCTCCATGCCTATAGCCCACGTTAACAGCCCTAAGAATGAAACCGCTAACCATTTTATTATGTACGGAAGGTATTCTTTAAAAAATATCTCAATCATGCTGTATCCGGAGAGAAGAGCTGTATGGGTGAAAGGTCTTTCCCTTAGGCTTAATATCAAGGATCTTACTGACCTTGAAGGCCAAGCCCAACCAAATATTGATAGTATTAAGGCTATTAAAATGGGGCTTAAATATTTCCTCCAAGAATAAGTGAGGACTATTAGGGCTGGCAACCCGGGAATTAAAGAAAAACTATCGATGCATAAGGTTAATATGTTATGTAAAGCCGGGTTTTTCACAAAGCCGGCGGTAGCTCCAAGTAGAAAGGCTATTAATATAGATACGGAAGCTGTTAAAATGCCCAGAGTGATCGAGTTCCTTAATGCGTAGGAGCTTAACCAAAATAAATCTTGCCCAACGGTTGTGGTGCCAAATAGGAAAGCAGTTGATGGAGGCATATCCCTGGGGACGGTAGCCCATCTTCTAGGATCATAGGGGGCAAAGTAAGGAAGTACGTAAGCGAAGATTAAGTGGGCCGCTAATACGCCTATGGTTATCGCAAGGGATTTCGTAATTTTCATCTTTTTAACCACCACCGTATCTGATTCTGGGATCTATAAGTGGGTAAATCAGATCTAGGATGAGAGCTGCAGTGGCCACTCCCACGATGGAGTAGGACAGTATTCCTAGCATTAAATTGTAGTCGGCGCCAGTAATGGCTTGATAGAGTAGTCTTCCTAAACCAGGATAGGAGAAGATGTGCTCAGTGATTAAAGCGCCATTGAAGATGTATCCGAGGCTAAGTGCAAGCGCGGTTATCTGAGGCAGTAGACTGTGTCGCGTAACATATTTAATGATGGTTTTTCGTCTTAATCCCCTTATGACAGCGTAATTAACAAAGTCCTCTCCCTTCACGCTTAACGCTAATGCTTTCATTGATAGAAACCAGGAAGCAGCGGAAAGCATAATAATGGATATGGCGGGTATTGAAAGGCGCTTAAACGCTTCGGCTATGAAAGAAAAGGAGAGGGAGAACTTAGTCATCCCTGCTCCTCCAACACCCTTATAGATTGGAATAACGAGGCTGAAGAGCAGGAAGAGCAGAAGAGCTAATATTACATATGGAACCGGATAAAGGCTCATAGCAATCCATTCCAATGCCCTTGATATGCGTTTTTTGCTGAAGATCGCGGCCAGCACTCCAATAATGTTTCCTATCACCCATGATAATATTGTGGAGAACCCTAACATGAGAATCGTCCATGGAAGAGAATTATATATGAGATCAATAACGGGGGTAGGGAAAGAGGTGAAAGAAGGACCAAAGTTTCCTGACAAAACGCCTTTCAAGAATGAAAGATACTGCAGATATGGGGGTTTCTCTAAACCATAAAGCTCCATAATTTGCTGCTTCATCGCTAGGATCTCCTCTGGTCTGAGATGCGCACCCATGGATAGCAACCTGGAGATTAAGGTTACGCTGGGATCCACCGGATTTGCCCGAGATATAATAAACGTCACTGTAAGCCCAATCCAAACCGTCAGAAGGAAGAATAGCAGTCTGCTGAGCATGTGGGCGATTAAAGGTTTAAACTTCCTCGATTCCATCTTCTTCATAGTTTTTCTCCGCAACCTTAGTATCCTACATATTTTTCTCAAGAACGGGTCTATATACTTTACTCAAAATCCTCATTCCTTACGAGAAACTTTGGTGATAAAAGAAGGAATGACGTTAACGCGAGTAAAAATAAGGTTTACCATGCAATATTCTTAATCATACTCTTATACATTGTTGCGAAAACAAAAAATAAAAGGAGGTTTTGGGTGTTTTGTTTTTTATGCTGTTTTCTTTCTTGATCCTATGAACCAGCCTGCTGCTACGCCGACTATTAGGGCAACTATGCCTGCTCCGGCAACGCTTGCAACATCCACCGTTGGAACAGCCACCTCCCTCGTAGTCGTCAAGGTCGCCGTGACAGTTTCCGCAGCCTCAGTTTTCGTCGTAGTCACAGTCGTCGTTGTTGTCTCTGTTTTTGTGACTTCTATCTTTACAGGAATTTCATGTGGTAATCTTAATTGTGGCCTAGGCGGTGTAAACGCATCTTTTGTAGGAACATTACCGGTTGGTCTTATATTTAATACTATAAAGACGAAGTGTGGCCACCAATATACTGGATCCGAATAGTAGTTTGCTGGATATTCTGGAAAGCCATCCCATACGTATCTGTCATTTAATGTGTAGAATGGCACCGGGAGGAACTGAGGCCAAGGTAGCTGTTCTGCCCATATTAGCAGGGCCCTTCTTGCTAATTCAGCAGCCTTCGGATCGTCTGGGTGCGTCATCTCAAGTTCCTCTAGGATTGCGTCCAGTTCGGCTCTTTTGTCAAAATTGTAGAGAGCAAAATTGCTGTAGTAGAGCCATCCTAAGCCTGGATTCTCCGGAACACCATATTTGCTATGCCATCTATTTATAATGTCTCCTAGGTCTATCGGAAGGAAGTTGCAGCCTGGGAAGTATGTTACTACTTCAAATTCTGCCGCCATAAGCTTCGGTGAAAAAACAGCCCATTCTGTAGGTTCAACAACAACATCTACGCCAAATCTTCTCCATTGTTCAGCCACTAGATAGGCAAGTCTCTGTGATTCGAGCTCAACCTCGGCGAAAGTCATAATCCTAATAGTCCATGGAGTACCATCTGGTAGTCTCCATTTGCCATCCGCGCCCTTTGTGAACCCAACAGATTTAAGCAGATTCTCAGAGTGGTTGGATCGTACTTCCACCATCCAACATTTGGATCATAGCCAATCTTGATTAGTTCGGGTTCAAGCGGCTTAAAGTATGCTTTTACAGTAGCCGGTCTCGGTATAATTGGTAGTGGTGAAACAACAGGTTTAGAGCCATCTACCCCTGTGAACGCTTCAACAATCTCTCTTATATCTATGGTAAAAGCTAACGCCCTTCTTACCTCTGTTATATTATATGGCCATCTAAGCAGATTAAAGACCGGTCCCTTCATGCATGCATCATATGGCCACGCGTAAGGAGCTCCCTTGCCATAGAAGCCTCCTAACCATTTTTGCATCTCTGGATCACTAATAGCAATTTCTACGACTTCCGGCAGCCATGTCCTAACGGATTCAAGTTCATGTCTCATCATAGCTAGACATTCTTTATCGTCTGGACCGTAGTGTATGAAGAGGACATACTTCGGCGCCATTCTCCAACCGTATTTCTTGGTAGCCCACCAATCCTCATTTCTTTCCCAGAGGAACCAGTTGCCGCCTGGGTCCACATCTTTTAATATGGCTGGACCTAGAGTTAATGGGGGATAATTCTTGAAGGCTATAGGATCTTCCACTTTCTCCCATACATGTTTAGCCATTAATTGCATTCCGATCTGTGAGGTAAGGAAATAGTGGAATCTTGGATTGGGCTTTGTGAGTTTGAAAACGACGGTATAATCATCCTCTTTATAGATGTCCTCAACCCATGCAACAACAGTTGCATGCCATGAAAGTCTTGAATCGCGCTTCAGCAGATTGATCTGGAACACCAGATCATCAGCGGTGTATGGAACTCCATCACTCCACGTGACGCCCCTCCTTATATATACTTTCATAGTCCTAAAGTCTTCAGAATATTCTGGGTAAGTGGCCGCTACCCAAGGCATCCACTCTCCAGTAGTCGTATCAAAGTGGAAAAGAAAGTTACTACCTAAGTGCCCTAAGCCGTATCCAACCAAAACTCCAGGCACAAACGGATTAAACATATACGGGTCAGTATATCGCCCAGCATGATTTTCAGCTATATAAACATCTCCTCTAGGCGTACCTGGAGGCACACCTGGTATTTGAGCCATCACTGAGGTTGGGGTTATTAGTAGCGTTAGAAGAGAAGCTGTAAAATACATCATTAGAATCATAGTTACCGATATGCCAGAAACTTTTTTGTCCATAATGCTCTCCTCCGTTTTTATGTTATTAGAGAACTTATCTCTAAATTCCATATCTTAAGTGTATTGTTATGCATGCTATTGTTATGAATGCTTTGTATATTGCTGCCAGTCTC
>JAGTQL010000042.1 GCA_018396555.1 Candidatus Bathyarchaeota archaeon
GAAGGCGGGAACATCTTATAGCCGATGGCTAAATATACATGTAGTATTACGGCTAACAACCACGCTGGAATAGATCTTAGGACAGAGAAGACCACGCGTAATGTGGAATTCAGAATTGTAATGTGCCTATAATATGCCATTAAGAGTCCGAGAATGACGCCTACAATAACTGCCCATGCAAGCGACCACGCAGCGTAAAATATGGACCATGGAAGCATCATACCTATCAGCTTGGTAACCGGGATCCTCCAGTTTATCGATACCCCCAAATCACCCCTGAACATATTAGTGTAGAACTTATAGATAGAGTACCAAACAGGCTCCTCAGGTAAGACACCTATATACATTTGCACCATTTTCTTAGCATCCTCAATAGAATAACCTTGTGCTCTAAAGGAACTGAAAAGTATCGTCGCAGGGTCTCCTGGTGAGAGCCTTATTAATGCAAATGTGAACGCTATGGCAAGAAACCATGCAACCACAGAATAAATGGTTCTCTTAACATACCACTTCAATAAGCTCCACCTATAAATTTCTTTTATTTTTACAAACAATATTTTCCTATCGTGTTTAAAAATTTTCCTCTTTATGAAGATAAAGAGGATGCGAAATGCTTAGCAAGTATTTTTCTTCTCAGAATAATTTTTAGTTTGCTTAATCTACCTATTTACTGCTCTCTTTCATATACTATCTTCCCTAGGCTTTAGGGGGCGGGGACTTCAATTTTTCGCCTTACCAGAATATGCAACAACCAGTTTTTCTCAACTAAAAGATATTTTTTAATAGCGTGAGCAATATTTTTCTTCACATATATGAAAGCAGGGAGGTTCAGCATACTGACAGCATCAGGTTCAAAGGCCTTAGGATGCTTGTACGTGTCGACATCGGCTATTATTTGGGGTCTTAACGGTGTAATCGTGAACTGGGTTCCTCTTGATGCATACGTTATAGCTTTCTTCAGGGTCCTATTCGCTACTTTAACTCTCCTACCTATAATGCTCCTAACTCAGAGGCGTGAAATGGCGGAGGCTGCTAAGGCTTGGAGGTATATGCTGGCTCTAGGCGTGTTACTGAGTTTAGGATGGGGCTTCCTATTCCAATCAATGAAGATGATCGCAATTGCAAATGCGGTTTTGCTCAACTATATGGCGCCTATCTTCGTTGCTTTACTTGCACCCATTTTCTTGAAGGAGAAGATTGAGAGGGCCACCATACTTTCATTAGCTATATCCATGTTGGGGCTGACCCTTATTTCTTCTCAACAGAACCCTCAATCTTTTGGCTTGGACCTATTGGGAGTTATTTTTGGGCTGCTTGCTGGACTAGCTTATGCAGGCTTCATCATTCTATCTAAGAGGATTGTAGCTGACTTCTCCAGCTTAGCCGTGGCCTTCTACGCTTACTTAGCAACCACAATCTTTCTCTCTCCATCTCTAATAGGTGGAAATCTCTCCTTAGATCGGGTTTCATGGGCGCTCTTGCTGGTGCTAGGCATCTTCAACACCGGCTTCGCCGTCACGCTTTACTTGAACGGTCTCAGGTTAATTAAAGCTCAGAGGGCCGTGGTCTTCACATATTTTGAGCCTGTAAGCGCCATGGTCTTCGGCTTCTTCTTTCTAGCCCAGCAACCGACAATGCTCATGCTCATCGGCGGCTCCCTAATTTTACTCGCAGGATACATCGTAGCTTCAAAATAAAGCCTTCACATAGTCTCCTGCTTATCTCCTCATTTAAGATGTATCTCCCCTCTCTGATGGTAATACGGAATGGTAACATCTCACATCGGACTCTTCTGTTATTTCAGACTGTTTCCTCATCTCCTTAATGTTAGATTACATGGTATTGGTTATCGACAAAGTTAAATTTCTAATAAACCATAATATTTCTGTTTAAGGGTTCAACTTAGCTGGGGCTTAAATTTGTCACTTGAGGAAGCCAATATCATCAGAAAGAGGGCTGAAACATTTTTACGTAACGCTGAGAGACTTATAAGTGTGGGGGAATGGGATCTAGCAACCTTCAACCTTGAACAATATTGCCAGTTAATGCTAAAGTACAGGCTCCTAGTTACTAGGGGCAGCTGCTCAAGATCGCATTCGCTTAGAACAATTATACGCATCTTAAGCCAAGATGCACCTGAACTAATAAGCCTTATTGAGGATACAGATAAGCTCCACAATGTGGCCAGGCTTGAGGAAGCATATATTGTCGCCAGATACTTACCTTACATGTTTGAAGAGAGAGAAGTTAAAGATCTACATAGATTCGTTCTTGAGGTGTTTAAGCATCCTGTCGAGAGATTATGAAGGAGAGATCCTAAATTACTTAAGGAATTATATGATTATTGCCAGAGAGGTTAAAGAGATGTTAAGGATGATGGATCCGCAACTTAAAGTTTACGTGTTTGGCTCCATAGTTAAAGGTAATTTCACCGTGGCTAGCGATATTGACATGCTGATAATTACGGAAGCAATTGAGAGAAAAAACGAGATGATCATTGAGACTTATAGAAGAATAAAGGCGCCGGTTGAACTACATATAGCCTCACGGGAAAAATTCAAGTCGTGGTATATGAAGTTCATAAATATAAATGATGTTATAGAAGTCTAATCCCTTCAAACCTCTTAAACCTTTCTAGGGGAGGAGTTTGCTGTGGAAGTGTTTGAAGCCATTCGGAAGAGACGTTCCATTCGTGCTTATGAATCGACACCAATACCTGAGGAAAAACTTATGAGGATTCTTGAGGCTGGGAGGCTGGCGCCCTCCGCAGGCAACATTCAACCTTGGCATTTTATTGTCGTAAAGGATTTTGAAAAACGAAAAAAGCTTTCGGAAGCAAGATGGGCTAAATTTCTCGCAGAGTCACCCGTAGTAATTGTTGGCTGCGGGAATCAGAAAGCTTCCCCTAAATGGTTTATGGTTGATGTGGCAATTGCCATGCAAAACATGGTTTTAGCCGCTGTAAGCGAGGGTTTAGGGACATGCTGGGTGGGAAGCTTCAATGAAGATGAAGTTAGGAGGATGCTGAAAATTCCAGATAACTACAAAATCGTAGCCTTATTGGCCATAGGCTATCCGCGTGAAAAGTTCAATATCACAGAAAAGGCTCTTCACATGATCCGTAGAAGGAAGAAGATTGAAAAAATTTTGAGCTTTGAAGAATTCGGCAAACAACCGTTGAAAACAGGTTTTCCTAACAGCTTCTAGCGGATCAATCCGCCAAACTTTTAGAGAACTTGAAGAAATAGAAAATAGAAGGTTAGGCGATGGTCTCGATGACAAAACATTTACATACCAGCGTTCTTCAAGATTTAAATACCGCGGATCAAACGTCATTTTATGGCTAAAATTAGAACGATCCTGGGCGATATTTCTCCGGATGAATTTGGTTTAGCTCTAGTTCATGAGCATATACTCGTAGATTTTATTGAGGCTGAAAAGTTTAGCAGAGACAGGTATGACCAAAAAGAGGTCTTTGAGGTCATGCTTCCTTACTTAGTTAAAATAGAAGATTTAGGCGTGAAAGGCTTCGTTGAATGCACCCCCGCGTATATGGGGAGAGACGCTGAACTTCTAACAAAGTTTTCCAAGGCTTTGGGCATTCATATCCTAACTAACACAGGCCTTTATAAGGAGCCTCATCTTCCAAAATTTGCCTTTGAATACTCAGTCGATCAACTTGCCGAATTATGGATCAAAGAGATCCTGGAGGGAATAGAAGACACTCGTATCAAAGCAGGATTCATAAAGATCGCAGTAAACCCTGGCGCTATAGTGCCTATACAACAAAAAATTGTAAGATCTGCTGCTCGTTGCAGTCTTGCAACGGGAGCTGCCATCGCCTGTCATACAGGTAGCGGTATGGCAGCGATGTATTTACTTAAAATTTTAAATGAGGAAGGCTTGGAGAATAATAGATTGATAGTTGTTCACGCTGACGCTGAAGAAAATGTTGAATATCATTTAGAGGTCGCTAAGCAAGGCGCATGGGTTGAGTATGATGGTTTAAGTCAAAATACCTCCGGGAAAATATTAAAGCTGCTTAGATTCATCGTGGATCACGGTTTTGAGGAGCAGATTCTTTTGCCTCAGGATGCGGGATGGTATGATGTGGGCCAGCCTCGCGGTGGCAGCATTAGAGGTTATGAATACTTAATTGAAGATTTCGTTCCTTTGATGAAAAGGAACGGGTTTAGCCAAAATTTAATTGACAAAATTCTGGTGGAGAATCCTGCTAAAGCTTTTCAAATCGAATAGGGTGAGAATAACATCTCTATTTTTTGTTTCCATCTCTGAATCCTTTATGGAAAAGTCTGAAATACGCTTTAATGCTGCTTAAGTTTTCATCATGGAAGGTGGCGATTACAAGGTGAACGATTTGGAGCGAAAGACAGCCCCTTCACGTAATGTTTAACATGTTTTAATTTTTAATAATTTATATAGGACATGCGCTAATCTTTTAATGATCAGAAATGGTCGACGTAATTAACGCGCTGGAGAATATGCTTGTAAACATAATTAAGATGCTTCCCGCCGTCATCGCCGCAATAATTGTGATAGCGATAGGCTACGTAGCCGGCGCAATTCTTGGTAAGGCAGTGAACAAAATTGTCGAGAAAATTGGCATCGAAAAAACTTTTGATCAGAGCATAGCTGGCAAAGCATTTAAATCCTCAGGGTTAGACTTGTCAGATCTAATCGGCGGAATAGTTAAAGCCTTCGTCATTGTGCTCTCAATAGTCTTGGCAATACAAATTTTAAACATTCCAGGAACATTCGGCTTATACTTAACTACGATAGCGGATTATCTCCCGCGGCTCCTAGGCGGCATTATAATATTGATATTTGGCATGGTGTTCGTTGATTTTCTAACAACGTTAATTGGTAAAATAATACGGCCTATGTTTCCAGAAGCAAAAAGCGAAATAGCGGATATGCTGAAGAACCTGCTGTTCATAGGATTGATTGCCTTCATACTTATGCTGGCGCTTGACACTATGCTTCTCTCAGGAAGCACGATTTACCCGCTAATATTAGGCTTCATAGTGATAGGCGCAGGCATATCCTTAACCGACGGACTGATAAAATCGATCACCGATGACCACGTAGAGTTCAGAGAAGTTGCTGGATATGCAAAGTTTGTGCTCTACAGCATCTTTCTGATAATAGGTGCAGGCGCGATATTTGCCACATATGCTGGAGTTGCCAATATTGTAGCAAACGTATCATGGGCTTTCGCGATAGCGCTTGGGATAATCCTGATACCAATCACGTATGCCATCGCTAAGAAAATGTCAAAGTAAAAATCATTCGCCGCCACGTTTCCATCTCCCAAAATTTTTTCCTGCAAAACTAATAACTATTATAAAAATGTTAAGTATTATGGGAAAAAATTAAGGTTGCATCACATTAAGGATGATGTTTATGACGGGATCATCATCCTTTCCAGAGTCCCAGCGCCAAGCCTATGATGAACGTTATGGAAGAATATGGGAGGATGTTTTGGAGACTGCTGCCTAAGTCTATTATTTTGGGCAGGATTTTCATCGCATTATCAAAGATATCTTGAAAGGTAAAGCTCACAAATCCTGTTACAACCAGAATTATGGCTAAAGCTATTGCAGCGAAGGCCAATTTCACGGTGCGTTTCACTATTAAGCCCACAAGCAGCCCGATGACGAATGGAACGGCTATTGGAACAATCCAAGCTATTTCTGGAGGAACATACATAGACATCCCGAACACTCCAATGAACAAAAGAGTTAAACCTATTTAAAAATATTAACATGCTGAATAGACTATCTGCTCTGGTCTTATGTCTTTGGTTAAGGAACTAAAATATTTCTAAACAACAAGTAAATCTCTCGGCATTTTAGTAAGAACTTCTCTCCCATCCTCCGTTACGACTATATCATCTTCAATCCGAACCCCAAATGAACCATGCAAATATATTCCAGGCTCAATAGTGAACACCATTCCAGGCTTAAGCGTAGTTTCATTTGTCTGAGTTATATAGGGTTCCTCGTGAACCTCTAGGCCTAAGCCATGCCCTGTTCTATGGGTGAAGAATCCGCCATAACCCGCCTCCTCAATGATCCCTCTGGCTGCCCTGTCTACTTGGCATGCCTTAATCCATGGTTTTACAAAGTCTATTGCGCCTTCCTGAGCCTTCAAAACTACGTTATAGACTCTTCTTTGTCTCTCATTAATCTCGCCGACAAAAACTGTTCTGGTGATATCCGCGTAATAGCCTTTGTAGGTTACTCCTACATCTATTATTACAGCATCGCCTCTCCCGATTTTTCTATTAGAGGCGCTGCCATGCGGTAAAGCGGAGTTTTCACCTGAAAGCACCAGGCAGAAAGGTATGGATTCGCCGCCTAACTTGATCATCTCCTTCTCGATCTCGAAGGCTACGCTTAGTTCGCTTACCCCAATCTTTATGGATTCTATTCCAGCCCTAACCCCTCTAACCGCTATATCTGCCGCTCTCTTCATAAGCTCAATCTCACCCCTAGATTTTATGCTCCGAAGCCTATTAAGAATCACAGAAGCCTCCCTAACTTCTAAAGACGGAGCCGCTTCCCTAATCATCCTATAAAACTTAAATGGAAGAGAATCTTCAACGCCTAGGGTGGCTTCAGTTAAATTTAGCTCCCCTATAACTTCGCTAACGAGCCTGCTAGGCCCTTCAGCATCAGTATAGCTCCTTATATCCTTAAAAAAGGATAGTCTCTTAGCTTTCTCCTCCTCTAATTTAGGAATTATTAAAATAGGTTCCACGGGTTCTGTTGAAATAACAGAGGACACCAACCTTTCTATGGCAAGCGTTGAAAAACCCGTAAAATAGCACATATTAGGTTCAGAGGCGATGAAGAAGCCATCAATGCTGTGCCTTTCAGCTTTCTCCCTTAATTTTTTAATCCTTTCTTCTTTAGCAGACATGTAAATCGCCTTCACCTAAATATTTATATGACTAGATTCGCATGCTTCACAAAATATCCATTCAGCTGTCAATATTTTTCCGAGGTTGTTTTTGGCCCCTCAGGTTTTTTGTCTCCAAGATTTTAACTTCAAGCTTTTGAGCGTCTATAACTACGCCATAAATATCTCTAGCCATTTCAGCTGATATTAAACCGTTTTTATAGTCTTCGAGAACTAAATATGGATTGCGCTCCAAGGGGTCACCCCATCCCCCGCCTCCTCCGCTTCTAATGCTGAGGATGTCACCTTTTCTAAGCTTAAAATTGAACGCTCTTCCGCCATCCCAAACATCCTCACCGTCCCTTATCACTACTAAATGATTACATGACCCATTTGTTCCTCCATTAACCCCCCATGGCGGATACTTTATTCTGTTAATTGAGCAGACAAGCATGGCTTCATCTGCAATTATTCTGTAATCTTTTCTCATGCCGAACCCTCCCCTAAACCTTCCATGCCCTACGCCCTCTTCTATATTTAGTCTCATACATTCCACTCGTATTGGATATTCTTTTTCTAAAACCTCAGCCGGATGCGCATAAGTTTCACCATCAGCCGATGAAACAAGACAAGATTCGCCGTCCCTATCTATAGCGGCGCCCCAGCCTCCCGGATTAGGTTCGCATAGAATCTTATACTTTCCATCCCTCGGGTCAATCATGCTTAGGGTTTTAGAAACTACGGATAGAAAATGCCCTGCGGTAAGTCTTGTAGGTATATACGGTGCTAGGGCCTTCCACACTAAGTCAACGGCGTAAAACATTGTTTCCCAGTAGCAGCTGACGGGCGCTGGCGGCATAGCGTTAAATAGGGAGCTTCTCGGAACAATCATGTCAATAGGCTCCAGATAACCTTGGCTTAGAGGGACATGCGGGTCGGTCAAGGCGACAAACGCTATGGCTACTGAAGCATAGGTTCCTGGATACGTTGTGTTAATCGGCGCTTTCACTTGAGGAGGATTATCTGTGAAGTCGGCCGTAAATTTATCCTGCGTTATATTAACCTTCACCGATATTCTGAGGTCTTCTTCCATACCTTCATATTTCTCTATTCTCTCTTCAGCGAAAAATTCACCTTTAGGCAGTGTGCTCAAATTCTTCTTAGCCAGCATCTTTCCCTCATCTATTCTATTTATCATCGCTTCTCGAACAATGTCAACGCCATATTTACCGCAAAGATCATTTATTCTTCGTTGAGCATGTCTCAATGCTGCTGCGAGAGCTTCAATGTCACCATATACGTAGTCAGGGATCCGTGTGTTATGCAGTATTATTCTTAGAATCTCCCTATTCAGCTCCCCCTCTTTGTAAAGATGAGTTGTCGGAATTATTAAGCCTTCTTGATATATTTCAGTAGCGTTAGGTCCCCAGCTTCCAGGATTCATTCCTCCCACATCATTAATATGCCCCTTTATAGCCGCAGTTGCAATCATCTCTTCCTTGTAAAATATGGGTATGACCAGGCCGACATCATTTAGGTGCGTCCCAGATCTATATGGGTCGTTTATTACGAAAATGTCGCCTGGGCTTAAACCTAAATTCTCCTTTCTGGCATCTTCAAGCACCGCCTTGACCATGAATGGCATTATGCCTATGAAGTTTGGGACACCTGTGCCTATCGCGATCAGTTCGCCTTTTTCATCCAATAGAGATGGTGAGAAATCATAGGTTTCATATATTATGCTGCTCTTGGCAGCTCTAACAGCCGTCCAGAACATCTCCTTAACTATGCTTGATAAAGTATTCTTAATTATCTGAACTGATATAACGCTTTTACTCAGGGCTATCACCCCCCGCTTTAATTAAAATAATGTTCCCATATTCATCGTGAATAGCTTTAAAGCCGTGGGTAACGATTACCGTGGAAGTGTCGCCCTCAATTATGCAGGGTCCCTTCAAGATGGCGTCTGATGGCAGGTTCTCTTTTTTATAAATTGGAACTAAAACTTCTTCACTTTCCATATATGCCTCTCTTTCGCCTAAATAGGCGTCTTTAAGCGAGCCTTGTGCGGCTCTCTTTTCAATATTTGGCGGTGTAACCTTGTGCACTCCAACTACATGAAAATTCACAATTTCAATATTGCCTTTAGGCAGGTTAAATCCGTATTCGTTATAGTGCGCTTCATGGAATCTTTCCGCTACATCTTCAACTCTCCTTAATTTACCGCTTAAGCATTGAATCTTTAAGGCATGTGCTTGCCCCTCATACCTCATGTCCAAATACTTTAATATCTCTATGGTTCGCGGATCAATGCCTTCGTCTCTAAATATTTCTTTAACTTTGTTCTCAAGCTCCTCGAAGAACCTATTTATGGAATCCATGGAGTCTTCGCTATCCCTAATTAGCATCATGTTGGTCTGGATGATTTCATGCCTTATATCTAAACCAATCATCCCCCAAGCGTTAAAGACCCCGCTTGGAATGGTGGGCACCATTATACTTGACACTTGTAGTTCTTCGGCGATGAAGGGTGTGAACATGGGCCCTGCGCCTCCATGGGCAACCAATGTGAACTCCCTAGGGTCGTATCCTTTTTTCACCGAAATCTGTCTTATAAGGTTGGCAGCAAGGTCATTAGCCACCATAATGGCTCCGTAAGCTGCCTCAACAGCGTCTAGACCTAAACTTTTCGCCACATCTTGTAATGCATTAAAGGCTTTATCTTTAAAAATCCTAAGTTTGCCGCCAAGCAAACATTTAGGGTTTAGATAGCCGGCTACTACATACGCGTCTGTCAGCGTGGGTTTACTGCCGCTAACCCCATAACAGGCAGGACCAGGCCTTGCGCCCGCTGCTTCAGGACCAACGCGCAGATTACCCTCATCATCAACCCAAATAATGCTTGTGCCGCCAAGTCCAACCTCGTGAATATCTAACGTTGGTACTCTGAGCGGGTAGCCGGCGTTCCACTCGTCTTGCTCAATCCAGTACTCAGTATGCACCCTCGGCGCTAAGTCTTTTGCAAGCCCGGCCTTTGTCGTTGTGCTGCCCCCATCTATTACGATAATATTTCTTATTCCCAGAAGGGAAGCTAAGCGTGTTCCCCCTATAATTCCAGATATTGGGCCTCCTTCTATTGTTGTAATCGGATAGTTTTTTGCATATTCGGATGTGACTACGCCCCCTGATGAGAGCGTTATATAAAATATTCCATGAAAACCTTTTTTCCGCAGAATGCTCTCGAGTTTCTCCAAGTAGCGAACGAATATTGGTTGAACATAGGCATTTAAGACCGCGGTGCTAAAGCGTTCATACTCCCTCCATTCACGGCTTAAATCGCTTGAAACAGTGATGAAGGGTTTTTCGATGCCTTTTTCTCTAAGGATTCTCTCGGCTATTTCTTTGGTTTTTATTTCATGATCTGGATTAACGTAGCTATTTATGAATCCTATGGCCAGTGATTCCGCATTTCTATTAAGAAGAAAATTAACGGCTCTCTCCGCTTCATTTTCATCGAGAGGCTTATAGATGCTTCCATCTGAATCTATCCGCTCATTAACCCATTCAGTCATATACTTGGAGACGAAGGGCAAGGGCTTTCTATACTTAAAATTAAAGAGATCTCGCCTATTGGCCCTCTGAATCTCCAGAGCATCAAACCCCTCGGTGGTTATAAACCCAACTCTCGCTCCGCTCCTAGTAATTATGGTGTTTACGACGACAGTCTGCCCATGAATAATGTACGCTGCGTCTCTAACATGCACGCCTGATCTCTCCAACTCCATAATGCCCTGTAGAACCCCCTCCTCAAAATTTGGGGGCGTTGACTCAACCTTCACCCAGATATTTTCACCGCTTTTTGCGTTCACAGCGTATAAGTCTGTAAACGCCCCGCCAATATCTATGCCGATTCTCCAGTAATCCAAGCTATCACCAATATTCATATGAATGATAATAGCACAAAATTTTTAAATATTTATTGGCATCACGCTTTTTCAGATTTGATACTGTCAAGTTAAGCCCATTTATTTAAATACTCCTTTATAAGTACAGTATCTTAACTTGACAGTGTCTCAGATTTTTTGGGGAGATATTTAATTTTTCGTTTTCTCCCAAACGCCTTATCAGTGCCCATAACTGTATTCTTCGTTTCACGTTATTCAACAACTGCTACACGAGAATAAGGGAGTCTACGAGTATTCGATCATAAAGAACCCCAAATCGAAATTTAGAAAAATATGACCTAAATGTGACATTAACCTCGAAGCCGCTTATGGTTTAAATGGCAAAGTTCCCTTTGTGAACTTTAAAGCTACTCGCGTTTTTAGCTGTAATATTTAAGTATAAATCTCCATGCTCTAAACTGGGTTCTATTTCACTGCCTTCATGCCACTCATTCCACGAACATATTGATACCCAGTCTGCATTAGATTCATAAACGGCTTCCCAAGTCTCCGTGTAAGTACTGCCGCTCCTCCGAGGATATGCGAGCCCAGGCTCTCTTCTACCGTCTATAAGTGCGTCGGGGTTATGTCCCCCTTCATCCCAATGCCTCCAGAATCCTGCAGGTCCATCTGGCGTACCGTATCATGGATAGTAGAATGCCAGTATAAGCCTTGGAATGTTCTCCAGATTCAACGTAGGCTTTTTAACGTTTCTAAGTTCAGGGTGCAATGTAAATGGGTCCCCTAGAAACATAGTGGTCAACACTAAAACTATAGCCGATACGGCTATAAGCATAACCATTAAAACTCTCCATTTAAACATGGCGCTCACTTATTGAATGCGTCTGAAAACTATTTAAGTTTTCACTTGAATCGCGGGACGTGGCAACTTAAGGTTTTAGCCACGCTTTTTCGATAATCTGTCTTATGTGGGGCATTAAGGATCATCTAAAAATTAGATTTTGAGTAATATTGAATTTTCAAATTCCATCGATTTTATGCGCAAAGACAGGGTTCTTTTCAGGGGGCCGAAACCAAAAAGGTTAAAAATGCTGGCCATCAGAAAAAGCACATGGGGATTTAGATGGAAAGGGTCCGGAATATGATAAAATGCCTGAGCGCATGTTTGAACCTGCCAAAAAAGGCTTTAGGAAAGATAAAGTGCCACCGGCAGATGCTTTAATAAAAGACTACTATAAACTCAGAGGGTGGAATGAGAAAGGCACCCCTACAAAGCAAAAGATAATTGAGTTAGGGTTAGAGAAGCCGGCATAAAACGAAAATCCTTCTCAACTTTTACGCCTAGAAATTCCCCATATTGCCTTATCGTTTCTAGAGCATGCGCCTTGATCTTATCGCACCAACCTTTAGATAAAACTTGTATCATCATCTCTTGAGGAGAACCGTTTAGAGACTTAAGAAACTTAAGTTTCCTTTCAACCGTTGTTTCCCTATTACCCCTCTTTAACAACCATAGACTAAAATTAACCAAATCACTTGCAGGGGTTCGATAATGGTGCGGGGGGTGGGATTTGAACCCACGTAGGCCTACGCCAGAGGATCTTAAGTCCTCCCCCTTATCCTAGGCGATTTTTTGACCCTTTCCTATTTAGACCTGGCTCGGGTACCCCCGCAACACCAATTCTTTTCATATTGAGGTTGAATTTTACTTTTTCGGTTTTTGATTTCAGAACCACCCGAGGGTTCCATCTTTCTTCGCTCTGTTTAATCCCCATTTAAACGTTCTGTAGCCGATTGGAAAAAGAATTAGGGCGAAAATGAAGCCTTTTAAGAATTCTATCTGGGTTATTGGGTCTGTTATGGCTGCGGCTTTAAGCATTGAGAGCCTCCAGAGGTGGTAAACCCATGTTTGCGGCAGAAACCATGAGAGTGAGGATACTCCCGGTAGGAAACTGTCTAAAAACTGAACTGGAAATGATATGCCGGCCAATAATTGTTGGAGTGTATTTATCGTCCATGTGATCGGATCCGTGGATTTAGTGACAAGTCTGAAGCCTACGCTTATCATTGAGAGGCCTAGAAGTATCATGGCGGAAATAATGAACGCTAAGGCTGTTGAAAGGGGATTTATACTGAGTTTAACGCCAAACCAGAAGATTCCAATCAGCAATTGAGGTATAAAGGTTATAAGCGAAAAAATGTAGGGCCAAGCCATCTGCCCAGCAACAAAGACAGGTATTGAAATTCCCGTCATTATAATATTCTCAAGGGTCCACGGGTTAAGCCTCCTCTCCAGCCCCTGAGATATAGGCATGACCAGGTTTCCTATGACCAACCCGACGACCAGGAAAGATATGTAGTCCGTGTCATATTCTGGAACAGGCCTGTTTCTATACACGGCGTTTATGGCCCAGCTTAAGATACCTATGGCTATTGTAATGACCTGCGTTATCATCTGCGTCTTATATGTTCTCCAATCTCTAAAATCCCTTTTAGCGAAGGCCGTTACTTGCCTTACTGCAACTGACAAATTTGAAAAATTAATCATATAGGCTGTTTGCCTCCCCTTATCAAGGCTATGAATACTTCCTCCAAGCTGGGTTCATAAGATTCCACATCTTTAATTTTAAGCCCATACTTGACCATAATGTCCAGGATCTCTGAAAAAACAAAGTCTTTATCAACTCTAATGGAAATTCTAACCGACGCGTTATCAGCTTGCAATCTCAAATCCTTAACACCGCATAAACCAGAAGCCTCATTCATAAACTCTTTCATTTTCAAAGCGTCACAGTATCCATCAATTGTAAGTACATAGTTTTTCTCCGGGCTAATGTACATTTTTAGGTTTTCCGGGCTCCCGCAGGCGATTATTTCACCCCTATTTATTACGGCAACTCTATCGCATATTGTCTGAGCCTCCCACATATTATGCGTGGCGATAAATATTGTTCTCCCCTCAGATTTGGCCAATTTATCCTTTAGCAGACGCCTAAAATCCACCGCTGAAGCTGGATCTAAACCAGCTGTCGGCTCATCGAAGAGAATTATGGGCGTATCTAGAAGAAGCGCTCGGCAGAGCTGCAGCTTACGAGCCATGCCGGTTGAAAAACGCTGATACATGTCATTAGCCCTATCCGATAAACCCATTAAATCCAGGAGCTCTTCAACACGCTTTTTAGCGTAATCTCTAGGCAGCCCGTATAGGGTTGCGTAAAATTCCAGGTTCTGCTTGGCACTAAGCCTCCAATCAAACCCTCTGGGATCACCCAGAACCGCTTGTAAATTCCTTAACACCCTACTGGACTCCCTTATAACATTGTAGCCATTCACATATGCTTCTCCACTGTCTGGCAGTACCAAAGTGCAAAGAATCTTTATAAGCGTCGTTTTCCCAGCGCCATTAGGCCCTAACAGCCCGAAAACCTCCCCGCGATAAATCTTCAAATTAACCCCGTTTAATGCTCGAATAAAATTCTTCTTACGGCTGAAGATCTCCCTTAACCCGCCGACTTGCCAAGCCATCCATGGATGCCTATTTCTAACGTTTCTTAAAACTGCCGGATACTGTTTTACAAGGTTCACGGTTTCTATGGCTGTTTTAGACATTTTCGCCTATATTATAGGCATAATTCTTCATATAAACTTTATCGAATTTGATATTAAATTTGATAACATTACTTGCTCAACTCTAAATCTGGACGTAATGCCTGCTTGTTTTTGTTCGCATAATAGAGAGGCCATAAATGCTATATAAAAATGATTTAAAAACTTTTTGAGATGCAACCTACGTTCTCCGGAGATATCTCAAGATTACGGTCACGGACAACTTAGAATTTTCTCCAAAATATGTTTAAGGAACAATTGGACGTGGCAACTTAAGACCGTATTATGAATTTAAATGACATAGTTTATTATTCTGAGAGAAGCTTGAAATTTTGACTTTTCACTAAATCGACAAAGAAAATTTTGTTTCAGCCTATGTGACCACATAATGATTTTAAAAATCCCTAAGTTGCCACGTCCGAACAATTTTTAGAAGAATTTAAATGAGGGAACGAACAAAGCGTGAGGTATTGGGAGAATAGTTTTCAATGGTCTTAAAAGGAGTGGACGCTAATTACACCCTTTTGATGGAGGACTTAGGTTTAAAGTGGTGGGATCAAAACGATCAGGAGATAGTGGATATATTTTCTTTTTTTAGGTTAAAGGGGTTTGAGTGTTTTAGGGTTAGAATATGGGTTGGAGATGTTGGGCCCTCAAAATTGCTTTATGCATCTGAAATCATTAAAAGAGCGTGTGAAAATGGTTTTAAAATTCAGCCAACATTTTTTCTTTCAGATTGCTGGGCTGACTTGTATAAGCAGCCTGAGCCGAGGGATTGGGCTACAACTTCATTTCAGGATAAATTAAGGCTCATTAGAACTTACATGTCTAAAGTTATGAGTAAGCTTTCATCTTTTGAAGATAAATGCGTGTACTATCAGATTGGCAACGAAATTGATTATGGATTATGCGGCATATTTGCCAGCGATAA
>JAGTQL010000043.1:0-12777 GCA_018396555.1 Candidatus Bathyarchaeota archaeon
AGCATAGAATGCTGGAACCTAATCTGCGACATGCTCACATACTACTACAACAACCTAAGGAGGTGAACCTTAAGTTGCCACGTCCTCTCATCTAAGCATAAGACATATAAGCATGGTTTCTCTCTCAAAAATTAGGGGCTGTAGTCTAGCAGCAGCTTCACATGATGTGAACTGCTAGAAAGGTATGACGACTGTAAGCGGCTTAAGCAGCCACCACCGTTAAGGGCTCCAGAGCCAGAAAGAACCGGGTTTGCGGACCTTTAAAGGGGATGAAGAAGGTCTGGAGCGTTGAGGAAACCCGTAGGAGCAAGGCTGACCTATAATGGTGCACTGCTCCGGGGAAGGGTCGCCGGTTCAAGTCCGGCCAGCCCCACCATTTAAAATGTGGAAGTTTTGAGTTCAACTGGACTTGCCACAAAGACATAAAACTTTTAAGTTTATTTTTATCTCTCCTCGCGATATTAGCATATCATAATGAAACATTAGGATTATACCTAAAGACATATAATCTAGGGAGAACAAGAAGTATGTGAACTGCAGAATGAGAGTAATCACATGAAAGAGTTTGTTAAAGTTCAAATTTCAGGGTTTGCTCAGGTTAATACTCCCTATGGTCCAACACCGGTTCTTCTCCTTGAGGATGATGCGGAAAGGATTTTAGTAATAGTTATAGGCGAAGTTGAGGCCTCATCGATAGCTGCCGCTGTTAGAGGTTTTCAATCGCCAGTGCCGAACACTCATGATTTCATGATGATAAGAATCGGCGCATAAAGATGCTGGGGAAGAAGAGAAGCATTAAACCCAAATACCCATTCCCCACCTCAAAAATCCACCCTAATTGCTATGCAAACCATTAAAGGTTTAAATATTTCAGTCTTAACCTAATTCTTTGACTGAGAATGGAGCCTTTAAAGAGGGAGTTTCTGGATCTCCTCGATAGGGATCTGGAGTTCCGCTACGCCGTTGCGGGCTACCTTGGGCTATCGGAGATACTTAAGAGGCTTGACGCACTGGCTGAGGAGCAAGCTAGGCTTAGGGAAGAGCAGACAAAAATATGAAATATGGGAAGAGATCAAGGCGCTAAGAGAGGAGCAGATTGAGCTTAGGAAGGAGCAGACTAAGATATGGGAGGAGATCAGGGCGTTAAGGGAAGGCCAGATTAGATTAGAGAAGCGGGTGGGATCTTTGGAGAGCGCTATGATAAGCGGCTTCGGAGAGCTGAGCAAGTTTGCGGGTCTGACATTCGAGGAGTTCGTTAGAAAGTTCCTGACAGCTAGCCTAAGAAGATTAGGTGAAATACCTGAAGAGGCTGAGTTATCAAGGAGCTTAGTGAACGGTGAGGAAATAAACCTGTTCCTTGAAGAGCCTTTAATTGTTGGTGAAGCCGCGGGGTACGCTGAATCTGCAAATGAAATACTAAAATTGCTTAGGAAGGCTGAGGTGGTAAAGGTAAAATATTCTAGGGAGCCCAGAAAAATCCTAGTAGCGCTTACGGCTAGAATGGAAGCGGCTAAAGAAATGAGGAAAATGGCCGAAGAACGCGGCATAGAGCTCATAATTGGAAAAATAGTTGACTAATAACTCCTCTGTACTTAACTTGCCAGTTCATATCTTATATATTCAAAGATACCAGTCTGGATCTAGGCGATCTATGAAGAAGATAGAAACGCGTATTTGGTTAAAAACTTTTATTAATGAATTGCCTTTAATACTGAATCAGTAATCCTATATTGGAAAAAATAAAAAAATCAAAATCAAACCATGATCAAGAACCTAATAAATAGTAGAGTGGAAGATATAGAGGTTAGTAAGGGCAAGAGCATATCCCAGATTCTCAAAGAAATGTCGAAAACATCCTTTCAGGGGAGAAAGCTAGGTGAAGTTGCAGATGTATGGGAAGAAATGCTGAATCAAGAGGACCTTACAATCATTATGGGATTAGCCGGCTCAATGAGCACAGCTGGACAATATAAAATAATGAAGTGGTTGATTGAGAACAGATTTATAGATGTTCTCGTATCAACAGGCGCTAATATCTCAGAGGATATAATTCCCGCTATGGGTTCAGCCTACTACCAGGGAAATCCCAATATTGACGATGAAATCCTCTTAAAAGCAGAAGTTATCAGATATTATGATACCCTCGGAACGGAAATTGATTACACAAAAATGGAAAACTTAATAGTGGATTGCATATTGAACAAAACAGAACCGGATAAACCATATTCCTCCGCTCAATTCCTATCAATTTTCGGAAAATATCTTGACGAAAAAGGTATACATAGCATTGTTTCCGCTGCTTGGAGATATAATGTTCCAGTTTTTTGCCCTGCAATTGCTGACAGCGCTTATGGGGAAGCCTTTCTGTTGGCATTAAATAGGGGGCATGGGTTGGTAATCGACGGGATGAAGGACTTTGAACAGTTGATGAAAGTAGGGGAGTTAAGCAAGAAAACCGGCGTAATTTATGTAGGCGGGGGAGTCCCAAAGGATATAGTTCAACTCATGGCCGTCTCTTTAACATTGAAAAATAAGAATGTGAAGATAGAAGGAAAAAATGGGGCTCGTCGCGAATCTACGGGAGAATGGTATTATCCGCATAAATATGCCATACAGATAACGACGGATAACCCTGTTTTCGGCGGGCTTTCAGGATGCACGCTTGAGGAAGCCATCTCCTGGGGAAAAATTTCTAAGGATTGCAGAAAAGTCACATGCTATTGTGACGCCACGATCGCATTGCCGTTAATAGCGCATGCTCTCTGCGAAAGAGTGGAGAAGAGAAAGCATGTTCCAGACCTGAAGAAAGCGATAGAATAATTATGATGTTCGCTGTTGTCTTAGCGAATCTCTGAAATTATATCTTTAGCCGTCCGTCTTACCGCTTCTGCACTGTTTAACTTGGGTTTCCATCCCAACATCTTTATTTTCGATATGTCTAAGAGCATCTCTTTGACGTCTCCCTTCCACCCTCTCCCGCCGTCTACGCCGCCAGTATATTCTATTTCAATATCGCTTAGGCCCATCTCTTCAATCACTATTCTCGCTATCGTTGCCACATTAACGGTGTCCTCTGACCCAATATTATATATCTCAACCCGCTCCTTAGCCATTTCGGATGCTACAAGAATCGCTTCAACACAGTCCTTCACATATAAATAAGATTTTCTCTGCGTTCCATCACCTAGAACTTCCAGAATCTTCGGATTGCTTCTCAATTTTTTTATAAAGTCGTATATGACGCCGTGTCCACTTCTGGAGCCTACGATATTTGCAAGCCTGCATATTACGCTCTTAAATCCGAACAGGTTAGAATAGCCTGAAATCAGCGCCTCGCAAGCCAGCTTAGAGGCGCCATAGAGCGATATGGGTTTCAGCGGACCGTAATCTTCAGGCGTCGGCATCTTTTTCGCCTCTCCATAAACGGTTGATGTGGAAGTAAACACGATGCTTTTGCAGTGTTCGCTTTCTTTCATGGCTTCTAGAAGATTATATGTTGCAAGAATATTCTGTTCATAATCAATCCTCGTATTGAAGGCCCCTATTTTCACATCTGGGTTTGCTGCTAAATGAAAAACAACATCACAAGTCTCCATAGATTTCTTAATATCGCTAGGGTTCAGCGCGTCGCCCATAATGAACTTAAACCTTGAATTGTTAAGCCACCTTGATATATTGTCAAGTTTTCCAGCGCTTAAATTATCAAGTACGGTGACGTTTACCCCGATTTCCATAAGATTGTCAACTAGGTGGCTTCCTATGAAGCCGGCGCCCCCGGTAATTAAAGCATGGTTGAAGCTGATCTTCGGATTATCCAAATTTGGAAAGCACCAGATTTTTCTATGAAATTCAAAGGCTATATATCTTTCTTTTTCAATATTTTCCTTTACTAGGTGATTCAACTTGACAAAGATTAGGGTTGGATTAATTGGGGTTGGTAATTGTGCGTCAGCTCTTGTCCAAGGCGTATATTATTACAGCAGCATCGGCAGGGAAAGTTTCACAGGTTTAAAATATTCAAACATAGGGGGCTTCTATCCTGAAGACATAGAATTCACCTGCGCCTTCGACGTGGCGAAAGGGAAGGTTGGGAGAGATCTTTCAGAGGCAATCTTTGCTCCACCAAATAATGCCCCGAGATTTGCTGAAGTCCCAAGTTTAGGTGTGGAAGTTCTTAAGGGGCCGATTATGGATGGGCTGAACGAGTATGCTAAGAAAATAGTTGAAGTTGATGCTTCAAAAGAGGTTGATGTTGCTGATAAGCTTAAGGAGAGCGGCGCGGAGATGTTTATTAATCTTCTGCCAGGTGGAGCGCAGAAAGCATCACTTTGGTACGCTGAGGAGTCGCTGAAAGCTGGATGTGCCTTCGTTAATGCGACGCCCACGATCATTGCAAGCGACCCAGCTTGGGATGCACGATTCCAGGAGGCTGGATTACCGATAGTTGGAGATGACTTAATGGATCAGGTCGGTGCAACATTCATTCATAAAGCTATTCTTGAGGCGCTGGCTAGAAGAGGCGTTTTGATTTCGGAAACATATCAGCTCGATGTTGGAGGGGGAACGGAGTCGGCAGATATTGAACGGGTTTGGGGTGCAAAACGGATAATTAAGACTAAAACTATTGAATCTATTTTGCCCTATAAAGCCTCAGTAGTGGCCGGCTCAACGGACTTCGTTGAGTTTTTGGGCAATAGGCGTGACAGCTACATGTGGGTTTCCGGCATATACTTTGGAGGCGCACCATTCGAGATTGAGCTAAGGCTAAACACGCTTGATGCACCAAACGCTGGCTCAATATTGATTGACGTTATACGCAGCGTTAAAATCGCTTTGAATAGGGGGGATTCAGGGCACATTCTCCCAATATCCGCATACGCGTTCAAGCATCCAGCTAAGATTACCCCTCTTCATGAGGCAGAGAAACTTTTTGAGGAATATATAAAATAAACGACAATTTTCATCCAATTTTTATGCTATTCTGATAACATTAGAAATATAAGGGGAGAGAATCTGTCGTCTCCACCATTAAAGCGTAATCTAAAGGTTTGCGTAGCCATACCCGCATCAATAGTGTCGGATATCCCGCATCAGAGAGAGAAAACGCTTAAAGTCGGCTTAATAGGTAGGGCGCTAGCAATTTTCCGCATCGATGAGGTCATAATTTACCCGGACATTATTGGCGCCGATCAGTCCAGAGACTTAAGGTTTATCGCAACGATCCTATCCTACATGGAGACGCCACAGTATCTTAGGAAAAGACTGTTTGAAATAGTGCCAGAATTACGCTATGCTGGCATCTTACCGCCGCTAAGGACACCTCATCATCCCATAAAGAATAGGAAGAAATATCTTAGAGTAGGCGAATTCAGAGAAGGCATAGTCGTCTTGAAGGATAAGACGGGGCTGCTTGTTGATGTTGGGGTAGAGCAGCCGATCCGCGTTGCAAATACTAGCGTGCCCATAGGAGCACGCGTCACGGTCAAAATAATAAGTGGTGGTGATGATCCAAGGGCGGTTCTAGCCAGCCCAGAGGATATTGATGTTTACTGGGGATACAAAGTTGAGGTTTCCAGCATGCCTTTCAGCCGCATGGTTAGGAGCGGCAACTTTGATGTGACTATTGCAACTTCCAGATGGGGTGAACCATTTATGAAGGTTAAAGATGCACTGTTAGAAAAGTGGATGAAATCGAAGAGGGCACTTATAGCCTTTGGGTCGCCAACGCAAGGGCTTCATGAAATTGTTAGGCAGAATGGCGTTGAGCTAAGCGATATAATGGATTTTATAATTAATACGGTGCCTAGACAGGCCACTGAGACCGTTCGGACGGAGGAGGCATTGTACGCAACCCTGGCCATATTGAACCTTCTAACTGAGGCTTAGCTGCTTTAAACTGACGCTGGTAGATCAAGTTCCAACGATAATGCTTCCGCTTATCTTTCTCAACGTTGCTATGGCTGAGAGGGCGGCTATATAGCTTGTTCTCGGATTGTTTGGAAAGGGTTTATTGATGGTTCTCGTGTAAATCTCACCGAAATCCCCCCTCACATGGATCTCATGAACTATGTGCTTTATACTTGGATCAACTATTATCCTAACTTTAGTCTTGTCAGGACCTACACCGGCTAGGCTCAGCGAAGCCGCAACATTAACATTCTGCGGGAAAAGTTTAACGGCTTCTCTAGCAGTTCCCTCATATAAGACAAGCGGCTCCTTAAGTGATGATAAGTTAATTTTGCCCCTCTCTACGTAGGGCGCGCCCTCAAAACTCATCGGTGGCTTCCTGGTTGTTAGCGTGATCTCTTCAATTCGCCCCACTGCTGCCGATTTAACGTTATCAAGTCCAACTATCGCGCCTGAAGGCACATAAACTTTCCTATCATTATTTCTGGCAGCCTCCAGTATGTTGTTAAGTAGCGGTTCATCAAGTAAAGCCCCCGCGCTCATCACCATGAAATCCTTATTTTTCAGCAGAGTCTTGATTGCATACTGCTTAACCGCCTCCTGCGAGGCTGCCTCTATAACTATCTGAATATCGTCCCTGTTAAGAAGCTCATCCGCATCCTTAGCTATGAGGGGTTTACGGCTAAGTTTAGAAGCTAATTTCTCAGCCCTTTCACGGATGAGGTCATAAATCATTACTAGGCTCATTTCTCCGGCTTTCCCGCTATCTATCGCCTCAGCTATAACTGTACCTATCGCCCCGCAACCGATCAGTCCAGCGTTTACTGCCGTAATGGTCCCCCAACTCTAATTTTGAACAGTTGATTATGCGTGATAAAGGTAATAGCCTTAATAAGATTTTCTAGAAGACTATACTTTATTAAAAAAGAAAAAATTAAAAGAGACTTAGTAGATTCATAGGAAATGTTTAAGGAGCTGTCCAATATGAGTTCACTGCTGTTAATAGCGCCCATAGCGGGGTTGGCTTCAGTTGCTTTCTCAGTCTACATTTTTCAATACGTGAATAGGCAGGATGCTGGCACTCAGAAGATGAGGGAAATTGCGGATGCAATACGTGAAGGCGCAGAAGCCTATCTTAAGAGGCAAAATATGACGCTTGGAATCTTCGTTGCAGCAATGGCCACTATTTTAGGAATTTTATTATCGGCTGGTAAATCATCTCCGGTAAATGGGCTTTATGCGGCTCTATCCTATTTGTTTGGCTCAGCATGCACAACTGCAGCGATGTATCTGGGCATGCATACAGCTGTTAGAGCCAACGTTAGAACAGCTAATGCTGCAAGAAAGGGCTTAAACAGAGCCTTCCCAATTGCTTTCTTTGGAGGCGCAGTCATGGGCTTCTCAATTGTTGGACTGGCTTTGCTCGGCATAAGCATACTATACTGCATCTTCGCTGATCCGAATATGATCTTGTACTTTAGCTTCGGCGCAAGCGCTTTAGCGCTCTTCGCAAAGGCTGGCGGAGGAATATATACTAAAACAGCTGATGTTGGCGCCGATCTGGTGGGTAAAGTTGAGCTCGGAATACCTGAAGATGATCCAAGGAACCCGGCAGTTATTGCTGATAACGTTGGCGATAATGTTGGCGATGTAGCTGGGATGGGTGCTGACCTAATAGATTCATACATAGCGAGCGTGATAGCGGCAATGATAATAGGGCAGGGAGCAAAGGGATTGCTTGCAGAAATCTATACGACGCTACCTATGCTAATTGCGGCCCTTGGGATAACGTCTTCCCTTCTTGGGACATTCTTCGTGAGAGTTGGTGAAAGAGGCGATCCAGGCACAGCGCTCAATAGGGGGACATTCTCCACATGCATCATATTTGCAATATTAACTTTTATACTAACTTATAGCCTTGGACTAGGCGATCAGGGATTAGGAGTCTTCCTAGCGGTGTTAGCGGGTTTAGTGGCAGGCGTTGTAATAGGTATAACGACAGACTATTTTACCTCCATAAATAGACCGCCTGCGCTTAAAACGGCTGCAGCGTCACAAACTGGCGCGGCAATAAATATTTTGACTGGTTTTTCCTATGGCATATTAAGCGTCATTCCACCAATAATTGGCATATGTATCGCAACGATCGTATCATGGTATGCGGCAAGCACCTTTGGGGTAAATCCAGTTTACGGCGTTGCCATAGCCGCCGTGGGCATGTTATCAATAGTCGGCATGATAATATCGTCAGACGCTTATGGACCAATATCTGATAATGCTAAGGGGGTAGCTGAACAGTCAGGCTTAGGTGAAGAAGTTATATCGATTGCGGATAAACTTGACGCAGCTGGCAACACGTCTAAGGCTATAACTAAGGGGTTCGCGATTGGAGCGGCAGCCCTTACGGTCTTAGCGTTGTTTGCGGCCTATAATGAAATTGTGTATCTGGAAATGATAGATATAACGAAGCCCATGGTGATTTCAGGGGTATTTATTGGCGCCATGATGCCGCCCGTAATCTCGGCTCTTCTAATATTGGCTGTGGGGAAAAATGCGTTCAGAATGATTGAGGAGATTAGGCGCCAATTTAAAGAGATCCCAGGTTTAATGGAGGGCTCGGCAAAACCCGATTACGCAAGATGCGTCGATATAGCGGCTAAGGGCGCCTTAAAGGAGCTTATGACGCCATGTCTACTGGCAATCATTGCGCCGATCGCAACTGGACTAATATTAGGTAAGGAGGCGCTCGGAGGCTTCCTAGCTGGCAGCATACTTACTGGAATAATCTTCGCCCTATTCATGGCTAATTCAGGCGGACTTTGGGATAATGCTAAAAAATATGTTGAAGAAGGAAACTTTGGCGGCAAAGGCTCGGAGGCTCATAAGGCGGCTGTTATAGGCGACACCGTCGGCGACCCATTTAAAGATACAGCTGGACCATCCCTCAATACGATGATCACCGTCATGTCGCTTGTATCCTCGGTCTTCGCCCCGCTGATAGCGCATGTATCACTATTTTCGCTGCTTGGATTATAAATTATATTTTGAGAAGGCTCTAACAGGCTTGAATAATATGTGGGGCAACTTCCTCTTTTTATTTCTAATTTTCACAGTATCTTAGTTATTTTAAGCATTAAAAAAGAAATAATGCCCTATGTCTTTAATTAAGAAAGCAAATGTACATTTCCTATTCGCACATTTTTCAGGTGCTTTTTAGCTGTTTCGTAGCATTCATAGGCATGCTTTCTGGTGGTTGTGGGCAGATCGTCCATAAGATACTGTGGGTAGAAGGCAAGCAGCGTGTACGGTATGCGTGGGTCTATATTAGCGATGAACTCGGCTATTTGCTTAATCTCTCCAACGTCCACGTATCCCGGAATTAGAAGCGTGCTAGCTGTTAAAACCGGGACTTCAAGTCTACCGCTGAAATATTTTTCACCGATAGTCATGAAGTTTTCAAAAGGCGGCTTATTAGACACTCCGCAGAGAGCCCTGTAAAGATTTTCATCCCAAGCCTTTAAATCAAACTTTACAATCCCTCCGCTTTTAAATGAGAGGTCAGCGGCTTTCTTGGCAAATTCTTTAATCATGTTGCCGTTGGTTTCCCAGCATATTCTGAGTATGCGGCTTTCCTCTTCAGCTTTCCCCATCGCTATTTCACTTGTCTTTATTGCATGAGGCATCTGGACAGATGGGTCTCCTCCGAAAAAGCATATGCAAGAAACCTTTGCGTTAACCTTGTCTGCAAGCTCTTCGCTACTCATATGCGGGCTTAATTTTTGAGACATATATCTGTAGTGCCAGTTTTGGCAGAAGAGGCAGTCGAGGCTGCATGCTCCATAGAAGACAGCTAGGTTCACATAGCCGATCTCAGCGGATGGTTTATAAGTATACTTCGGATATCCGGCTCCTGTGCAACCTGGACAGAACCACCATGCAACGCAGTTTGTTGGAAGGGCATCATAATACCATTCTAGAATTCCCTTATCTGATGTTCCACCTAAACGCATTAGCCGTCCAGCAACGTTTTTCGTTAATCCGCAGAATCCCTTCTCCCCCTGCCCTAGTACGCACTTGTTTGCGCACATGCCGCACGCTGTTCCCAGGCTTCTAGGAGGGCTTGGAGGTAAATTGAATATTTCACGGGTTCTCTTGCGCGCTAAATTAACTACGCTTAACGCTTCATCAGGCTTCTCTTTGATACATTTAGCGCACACCCCTAAATTACCTGAGATTAGAGGCGAACTATATCCGCAGATTGAACATTTCCCCAACTCTTCCACTACTTAAGTAAAAAATCGAAGGCCTATTTTTAGTTATTTCCACGTGTTATTAAGTTTAATAAAGGGGCTTAAAAGCCTATAATATGCTGCGGGGTGATTTAATGGGTAAACTTGAAGATGAAATCATGAATCTTCTAAGCAAATCTGAACCCCTAACCCTAATGGAGATCTCTGAGAAGCTAAATAAAAAGCCTAAAACGGTCTTTAAGTCTTTAAGAAAACTCTTTGAGGAAGGAAAAATTAGCTGCGATATTAAAACAAGACGTTACACTTTGGAGAAAGATTATGGATGGCAAGAACGGGAGGAAGAGGAACTTGAAAATCTTGAAATGTAATAAACTATTTATATGCATAGCTGAAATTAATAATTGCCAGATTGGAGGGTGAATTTTGAAGATAGGAATTTTCACAGTACTGTTTAACGAGTTAAGCCTTGAGAAAGTCTTAGACTACGTGTCGAAACTTGGCTACGAAGCTGTTGAAATAGCAGCGTGGAGAGGAAGCAACCACATAGATATCGATAAGGTTCTTAGTGGTGGCGCAACAGAATATAAGAGGACTGTGGAGAAATATGGGCTGATCATATCTGGGTTAAGCAACCACCTTGAAGGCCAACTTGTTCTCGGACCACATGATGAATCAACAGATGAATGGTTTAAGGGTACACCTGAGGAGAAAATAAAATATGGAATAGAACGTATGAAGAAGGCTGCTGAGGCAGCGGCTGCGCTTGATGTGCCGGTTGTGAACGGCTTTATAGGAGCACCTAATTGGGGCGCATGGTACATCTTCCCGCCCGCCTACGAGAAGGTTTTTGAGAGGGGTTTTGAAATTTTTGCTGAACGCTGGGGTGAAATACTGGATCACTTTGCAGCCCATGGTGTTAAATTTGCACATGAGGTTCATCCGCAGGAGCAAGCATATAATATTGAAACTGCTGAGTTGGCAATAAAGGCTATAAATGGCAAAAAGGAATTCGGCTTTAACTTTGACCCAAGCCACCTGCTTTGGCAAGGAATAGACCCAGTTATATTCATCAAAAAATTCGGGGACAGAATTTATCACTCGCATGCAAAGGACGCAGAGCTCGTTAAGGAAAATCTCCCAATATCAGGATGCATACCGACAGGCTCATGGAGTAGGCCGGATAGAGGCTTCAGATTTCGGGTTGTCGGATGGGGAGACATAAACTGGAAGAGGATAATAACCGCGCTCTTAGAGGTTAGATACAACTACGTACTGAGCTATGAGCATGAAGACCCGGTAATGAGCCGTGAGGATGGATGCGAGAAGTGCATAGCGTTTCTGAAGCCGCTGATTATAAAGGCGCCTCTTGAAAAAATTTGGTGGTGAAAATTATGGCCGAAGAGAAAGAAGTTGGGTTTGTGCGGATGGGTAAGGTTACGGGGAAAGTTGGCGAAGTTAGGGAGATAGGTGTTGGATTAATAGGGTACGCTTTTATGGGTAAAGCGCATGCAAATGCATACATTAAGATGCCAGTATTTTTCTATCCGCCTCCAGCTAAGCCTAGGCTTGTGGCCATAGTTGGTAGAACTAAGGATGCTGTGGCTGAAGCGGCCGCGAGATACGGCTTTGAAACCTACTATACTGATTGGAGGGATCTGATGAAGGATAAAAGGGTGGAAGTCGTCGATAACTGTTTACCGAATAATATGCATTCAGCCCCTATAATTTCGGCTGTGGAAAGCGGGAAACATGTGCTGTGCGAAAAGCCGCTTGCAATGGATGTTGAGGAGGCTAGGGAAATGTATAGAGCTGCTGAAAAAGCCGGTGTTAGACATATGACTGCCTTCAATTACCGCTTTGTCCCAGCCATAAGATTGGCTAAAAAACTTATAGAGGAGGGGTATGTGGGCAAGATTCTCCAGTTCAGAGCGGTTTATCTACAAGAGTGGATTATGGATCCGAACTTTCCGCTGGTTTGGAGATTACGTAAGAGCGTTGCTGGATCAGGGGCCCTTGGAGATTTAGGCTCCCACATAATAGACTTAGCAAGGTTCCTGGTCGGAGATGTAACGTCTGTCTGCGGGATGACTGAAACATTTATTAAAGAGCGCCCGCTACCGGAGGACCCATCAAAGAGGGGACAAGTGGATGTTGACGATGCTTTCATCTCGCTGGTTAAATTCAGGAATGGTGCCATAGGTAGCTTGGAGGCTTCTCGATTCTGCGCTGGAAGAAAGAACTATCAAAGAGTGGAGGTTCATGGAACAGAGGGCTCGATATGCTTTAACCTCGAGAGGCTTAATGAGCTCGAAGTTTACTCTAGAAGAGACCCGGCAGATAGAATGGGCTTCAGAACAATAATTGTTACGGAATCAGTTCACCCATTCATGGAATACTGGTGGCCTCATGGGCACATAATTGGATGGGAGCATACTTTTGTGCATGAAATCCATCACTTTATAGACTGCATAGTTAATGATAAGCCCGTAGCCCCCATGGGTGCAACATTCTACGATGGATTAAAATGCCAAGAAGTGATGAGCGCGATACAGGAATCAGCGGAAAAAGGCGGATGGATAACCGTTCAAACATAGTCCCTTAAAATTCCTCACTATTTATT
>JAGTQL010000043.1:12812-14893 GCA_018396555.1 Candidatus Bathyarchaeota archaeon
GTGATGAGCGCGATACAGGAATCAGCGGAAAAAGGCGGATGGATAACCGTTCAAACATAGTCCCTTAAAATTCCTCACTATTTATTTTCATTTTTAATATTTAATATTATCTGTCCAAATGATTGCTGAAAAAGAGTGTGAATATGAGCTAAAATATTAAGGGCAATCTCTATTTTTCAAAAATCTTTAAACTTTATGATAGTGTTACAATTGGTGGGTGATCTTCAGATGGTTAAGGATAGGGTTCGCATATGTTTCATAGGATGTGGGCATCATTCGATGGAAAGCCTTCAGCCCGCTGTTACGCTTATTCCGCAAATCGAGTATGTAGCTGCATGCGATTTAATTGAGGAGAGAGCTAAAGAGGCTGTGCGGCGCTTTGGCGCCAAAAAATGGTATACGGACTATAATGAAATGATTAGCGAGGTGTCTCCAGACGGAGTTATAATTGTTGGACCGCCCCAGATGCACGAGGAATTGGGAACCTCATGCTTAAAGATGGGGTTAAATGTGTTCATGGAGAAGCCTCCATCCCTAACCTTAAAGGGTGCGAGAAGAATCTATGAGGCAATGAAAGAATCCGGAAAGATCTGCATGGTTGGGACTCACTGGCGTCACATGCCAATTCACAGAGCACTTAAGAAAATTTCTGAGAGGGAGGATTTCGGCGAGGTTTTCCGCCTTGAAGCCACATACCTAGCCCCAGACACAAGGGGAGCTTGGGGGCAACCCTTTGCATGGGGCTTCATGCTTAACCAAGCGATCCACCTGATGGACTGCCTTCAATTTCTCGGGGGAAGAGTAGTTGAGGTTGAGGCGAGAGGCATTGTGGTGGATGGGAAGAAGCTTGCTATATCCGCCAGCCTAGAGTTTGCCTCAGGATCTATTGGCTCATTTGTTCTAGGCGGGTGCTCACCAATTTTCTATGAGCGTATTGGGATCCAAGGAACGGAAGGATGGGTTGAAGCGGAGCAATTTAAGAAGTTAAAATATGCAAGCAGAAAAGGGTGGATGGAATCAACCGATCCCACTGCCATACAAACACTAGCTTTTGAGCATGGAAGCCACTATAGAGGGGTTTCCCGCCCCGGATATGTAGAGGAGCTCGAACATTTCGCGCAATCCATAATTTCAGGAAGCCATCCGCACGCCGATGCGGAAGACGCATACTATGCGTTAAAAACCTTAGATGCGATTGTAAAAAGTATTAATACGGGAAAGAAAATCCGAGTCGATTAACATCTTCTTAAGTATTCCTCGGATTTTGAATCACAGCCAGTAAACAAAAGGATTTCAAAAGTATAGAGCAAAGAGGCTATTAAAAAGTTCTCGACTCTTATAATGAATTTGCTGAGCATAACCTTTAGGGGATCATGGGTGAAGAAGATTATGTCCCTGTTTCTCACATAAAGTTATTTTTCCTAAAGACAAATTTTATACGTGGATTTGAGGGATAAATATGAAATCTAGTTCAAAGTCCAAAGATGTTTTTAAAGCATTTTTAGGGAATCTGAAAGAGAAATATGAAGAGCTAACCGATTATCGAAATGATATCTCGTGGAGATTTTTTCAGGGTAAAGCTCCAGAGGCGTACAGATTGGATTTTGATAGCTCCTCCTGGGAGACTGTTACGCTACCGTTTCGTTTCGATGCTCGGAAAGGTGAAGCGTGGCTTAGATGCAAAATCACGATTCCAGAAGAGGTTCAAGGAATAAAAACCCAAAACTCCACGGTAAAGCTTTCATCCTCAGCGATATTGGATAAAAGTGAAATTTTTGTCGATGAAAGAAAAGTTTTAAGCGCAGAATACTGGATGGAACTTAGGCCAAAAGTACTATTAGATGAGAGGGCTGAACCTGGAAGGGAGCACGTAATAGCAATACATTTGTTCCCAAAATCTGAACCGGTCGATATTCCGGAATTCCACGTCATGTACAGCGACGTTGAAAAAATAGCATTCGAAATAGACTCGTTCATTCAAGAAATTAGATTTGCAAGTTTCTTAGATGAGAAATTCGCCAGGAGAGTTTTAGAAGAGTTCGACTCTAGCGTTTTCAAACACAATTTGCTAAGCTTAATGG
>JAGTQL010000044.1:0-5399 GCA_018396555.1 Candidatus Bathyarchaeota archaeon
TCTTCGCTAGATCTGCCTTGGAACTCTCTTCACCTACGGGTCTTAGCAGAGCTCTTTTCGCAAGAGCCATCGCTATATCGGCTCCTCCTCCAACTCCAACGCCCACTATTGTGGGCGGGCATGGCATTCCCCCAGCTTTCAGGACGCATTCAATAACGAACTTTTTTACGCCGTCAACGCCCTCGCTTGGCTCCATCATTCTAAGGGCACATGCATTCTCAGATCCGCCGCCTTTAAGGAGAACCGTTATTTCAAGCGAGTCGCCATCTGAAATCTCCCAGTTAATGTAGGGAATGCGCCTTCCAGTGTTATCGCCGGAATTTTTATTAGTGAACGGATCCACAGCGTTCGGCCTCAGAGGCATCTCTAAAGTCGCCCTCCTCACAGCCCTAAGGAGAGCAGATTCAACCTTATCTAAAACCCTAAAATTCACCCCCGCCCTAACATAAAAAACAATTGTGCCAGTGTCTTGGCATAATGGCACATTCATCTCTTCAGCCAACCTTATATTTTCCAATATATTCCTGAGCTGCAGCCTGCCAATTTCATGCCTCTCCCCGCGATAGGCTCTTAGAAGAGCCTCTTTAACATCCATTGGCAACCTTACGGCCGCCAGCCTAATAAGCGATAGGGCAGCATCCTCAATTAAAGATTCAAAATCTGTAACCACCATTGTAAGATCTCTCCATCATGTTCACCATAACAGATTTTGCTTTTCGTCTAATTTAAATATCCGTTGAAAATTTAGATTTTATTGAGAGAAATGTACGAGGATGAAACGGAGAGAAAACGATACTTAAGCATCGAGGATATTCCCGGCGTAACACCTTCAATAGCGGAGAAACTGCGTGAATTAGGCTTTAACACCGTTGAATCATTAGCCATGGCGACAATCCGCGAGCTGGAGCAGGTGGGCATAAGCGATAAGAAAGCCTTTGAAATAATTAATGCCGCAAGATCATCAGTTACCCTCTCATTTGTACGTGCAGATGAACTCTTAGAAAAACGTCAGAACGTGCTACGTTTAACAACTGGGAGCAAAAAGCTCGACGAGCTCTTGGGAGGCGGACTTGAAACACAAACAATAACAGAATTTTATGGAGAATATGGCTCCGGTAAAAGCCAGATTGCGCATCAGGCATGCGTCAACGTTCAGCTACCGTCCGAAAAGGGCGGCTTAGGTGGAGGAGCCCTATACATTGACACTGAGAACACTTTTAGGCCTGAACGCATAGTTCAAATGGCTAAATTCAGGGGGCTGGACCCGCAGAAAACTGTAAAAAATATTATTTGGGCTGAAGCCTACACATCTGACCATCAAATGTTTCTTTTGGAAAACGCTGATAAAGTGATTAAGGAGAACAACATACGTTTGATAGTTGTTGATTCCCTAACAGGCCACTTTAGAAGCGAATACATAGGACGTGAAAATCTAGCCTTGAGACAGCAGAGGCTTAATCAACATATGCATAAGCTTATTAGGTTGGCAAGGGGCTTCAACGCCGTGGCCCTAGTAACCAACCAGGTTATGGCAAGCCCTGAAGCTTTCTTCTCCGAGACAATTCGCCCAATAGGCGGGCACATAGTTGCCCACACAAGCCACACAAGAGTATTCTTGAGAAAAAGCGCCAAAGGATTTGTCAGAATAGCCAGACTGGTTTCAAGTCCCTACCTTCCAGAAGGTGAATGCTTATTTAAAATAACTGAGAATGGTATAGAAGATGTCGCTGAAGAAGATGGAAAAGAGTGGTAATAGCAAATTTGTAGATCCGCGTCTCCTAAGCAACGTTTTCCAGCATATTTTAAGTAGGAGATTCGCTGATGCCGAGAGAAGCATAGATGAGTTGGAGGTGAAGATTAGGGAAAGAGGTTACAGCGAATTCGCCAGCGGATTCATCTGCGCATTAAAGGGCATAGTTCTCATGTACAGGGCGGGCGAGCAGGACACTTTCATAAGTAAACTAGATTTAAATAATGCGAGTATGCTAAAGAGATACTACAGGGAGTTTTTGGAGCACTCCAAAAATAAGCTACATGCGGATTATGATTGCGGATATTTTTCAGCGCTGGCGGAATTTGTTCATTTCGCGCTTAAAAACGTTGATAAAAAGGGGTAGCAGCATAATTAGCTGCCATGTCATATTGAGATTAAAGTGTACAGCAGGATCCAGAAGAGAATCCATGTAATTATATATGTGCCGACGCCCGTCTTCGTGATCGTTGACGGCTTATCAACCTTTGCTGCGAAAATTTGTTTCAAGATTCTGTCGCTTAATAGGTAGATCAGTAGGCTCATCATTATTCCAGTAAAAATATTATTGACGCCTAAAAGTAAGCATATGCACGCTGTGAAGATCCCTAACGCAACCTTTATCCAATAGATAACATTTAAGGGTTCCATTTAGCATCTACCTTTTTGGTGATTGCTTGAAAGAGAGTATGACGGCTTTCGATATTGCCGCAGCCATATCTGAACTCAGCAATTTGGTTAGGGGCTCCCGAATAGGGAAGATCTATCAGTTAAATCATAAAATCCTATTATTAAAGCTTCGCAATCCCGGCGGGGAAGCTCTTCAGCTCTTAATTGAAGCGGGCAGAAGAATTCATATCACAAAATATGATCTTGAGAAGCCTAAAAAGCCGCCTAACTTCTGTATGGCGTTAAGAAAGCATTTAGAAAACGGCATCATTGAGGGCATCAGCCAATATGACTTTGAAAGGATCAGCGAGCTACTAATCAGGCGTGGCGGTCAAAAATATCGGCTTATAGCGGAGCTTTTCAATGAAGGAAACATAATTCTTGTGGGATCTGAAAATGAGATTCTTTACGCATTAACCTACAGAAGAATGAAGGATAGGAACATCCTTCAGGGTGAAGAATTTAAGTATCCGCCTCAGAAGGGTAAAGATTTAAGGCATGTGGGTCCAGAAGAGATCCGCGAGGTAAAAGGTTTTGGTCAGATTGACATCGTTAGGGCTTTAACCAGATTTCTGGGCATCGGCGGCCTATATGCTGAAGAGATATTGCTGAGATCCGGCATAGATAAAAACAGGCCATGCTCTTCACTCACCGATGGGGAATTATCCGCCATATTAAACAGCATAAAGGATCTGACTTCCCAGATTGGAAACTGGAAACCATTCATCTTTATAGATGAAACAGGCGCATGGGTGGATACGGCTCCATTTCCCCTGAAAAAATATTCTGGACTTAACATGATGGAGATGGAGACGTTTAATGATGCATTAGATGAGTATTATGCGAAAATTATGCTTAAGGGCGAAGTGGAAAAGAGCAAAGATGTATATGAGGGGGAAATAGCCAACCTGAAGAGGATTCTGCAGGAGCAGGAGGAAAACTTACTGGAATTAACCGGTAAAGTTAAGGTTTACCGTCAAATCGGCGATAAAATCTACTCTCATTTATATGAGCTTGATTTTCTGATAAACAGAATCATGAGTGAGAAAAGAAGCGGAAAAAGCTGGGACGAGATTTCTGAGGTTATGCTTAAAGAGAAGGAAAAATCCGTTGTTCCATCAATCCACTTCGCGTCCATCAACTCGAAAACGCTGACGCTTCAAGTTTCAGTTGATGGCCAAATCTTCGATCTAAATCTTAAAATGTCAGCGCAGCAGAACGCGGCAAAGTATTACGAAAAGGCTAAGAAGATGGTGGATAAAATTAAGGGATTAGAGAAGGCCATAGAGCAAACAAAAGAGAGAATTGAGGAGGTAAGAACTGAAGAGCTGGAGAAAGAGGTTGAGGCTCCAACGGCGATCCCAGTGAGGAGAAAAAGAGAATGGTATGAAAAATTCCGCTGGTTTTTCTCATCTGAGAACTTTCTTGTATTAGGCGGCAGAGATGCGTCAACAAATGAGATCCTAATTAAGAGATATATGGAGCCGCATGACTTAATTTTCCATGCGGACATCCCAGGTTCACCGTTTGTTCTAATAAAAACCCAAGGAAAAACCCCGGAGAAAACAATTAAGGAGGCAGCTCAGTTTACCGCTTCATACTCGCGGGCGTGGAAGGAGGGGCTTAGAGCCGTAGACGTTTACTGGGTTAAGCCGGAGCAGGTGAGTAAAAAGCCGCCATCAGGAAAATATCTCCCAAGAGGATCATTCATGATTTACGGGACTAAAAATTATGTTAGGAACGTTACGCTTGAAATCGCCATAGGGTTGAAAAGGGAGAACGGTGCATTTGGGGTTATTGGCGGACCATTGGAAGCCATATCAAAACAAACCAACCTTTTTGTTAAGGTGGTTCCTGGAAGCGAGCCGACCAGTAAACTTGCAAAAAGTATTAGAAAAGCGCTGGCGGAAATGAGTCCACCCGAGGAGAGAACGGAGATCCTAAAGATCCCCCTTGAGGAGGTACACGCGTTTATACCACCAGGCCAAGGAAGCATAGTTCAAGTTAAGCATGCTGGAAAAAATAAAGACTAAATACCTCCTCCTTCAAAATATATGTACATATCAGGGGCGATCAATTTGGATTTTTACGAGGTTGTTAGAACCCGTAGAAGCGTAAGATCCTATAAGCCTGATCCTATACCCGAGGAAGCTCTCATGAGGATCTTAGACTCCGCTAGGATAGCGCCCTCAGGCTCAAACCGTCAACCCTGGAAGTTCATAATTGTAAAAGATGAGGCGCTTAAGAGGCGCTTAGCAGCAGCATGCCAAAATCAAAAATTTATAGCCGAAGCGCCAGTGGTCATAGTTGCCTGCGGATACAATATTCACTGGAATAGAGGCGGATATATGGGTGATTTAAGCATGCTTGTCGACGTCTCCATAGCGTTCACCCACCTGATATTGGCGGCCAGGGCTGAGGGACTTGGAACATGCTGGATTGGAGCCTTCGATAATGAGGAGGTTAAAAAGATCCTCGGTGTGCCAGAAAATGTTAATGTAGTTGCCATAACACCGTTGGGCTACCCAAAGGATGAGGGGTTCAGTGAACCCGGATCTAGAAAAGCGCTCTCAGAAATAGTGTCCATAGACAGATTCTAACGCTCTAAGAATCAAGGAGGAAATGGGCTAAAGGGAGCTTCATAAAAATTGATGAAAAGCCATATTTACCGAAATCAGATAAAGTGATTTCATGGAAAAGAAGATTTTCATCGTTCCAGAGCCGAAATACATCAGGTTTACTGGCAGATGGTTCTCTTTTGATGGATTTAAGGATTTCCCAGAGTTTCTCAGATGCGAATTTAAGGTTCCGAAGGGGAATTGGACAATAATAGAAGCCGCTGGCGATGAAGCAGGGTTAAAGATGGAGGAGGGCAAAGTCACCGTATGGGGTGACCGCCAAATATGCTACGCCACATTGATACAGTTAATTATGCAGGGAGGGACCCGCTTACCGGAAGTTGAGGTTAAGGAATCTTTTA
>JAGTQL010000044.1:5413-6373 GCA_018396555.1 Candidatus Bathyarchaeota archaeon
GGCTACCATTTGGACATAGCCAGAGGCGGGGTTCCGAACCTCGAAACTTTCAAGGATATATTACGCATGCTCTTCCTATTCAAATATAACTACTTCGCCATATATTTTGAGGATTTATTTCCATGGAAGAAATATCCGCAGATAGGCAAGCATAGGGGAAGGTTAACGGATGACGAGCTTAAAGAAATAATAGATTATGGTAACAACCTTGGAATAGAGGTTTTTCCATCGCTTGAACTATCAGGACACATGGAGCATATTCTATCGCTACCGGAGTTCTACAGGTTTAGTGAGTGGCATAATCCCAGAGAAGGATGCTTAAATTTAAGTGATGAAAACGCTAGGAAATTCGCCTACGAGCTACTTGAAGAGGCAATAGGCTTCTTTCTCTCATCCAAATATGTACATATAGGCGGCGATGAAACCTGGGCATTGGGAAGAGGGAGAAGCTTAAACAAAACCTGGACTTTTGAGGGGCCAAAACTCTACGAGGCGCATCATAAAAATATAGTGGAGAAAGTTCTGGAAAAGGGAAAAGAGCCTATTCTTTGGGGCGACATGATCTCCGGAATGTATCTTGGGGAGGAATCGACTAAGTGGCGTGAAGCCCTGGAGAGCGACATATGGCATAGGTCGTTGATAGCGAATTGGGATTACAGCCCAAGCCCAAAAGAACACTTTAAAGAGAAAATAAAGATATTCAAGAATAGGGGTTTAAAGCAGATAGCTTGCCCAGGCTTATCCAACTGGAATAGATATTACCCAAACTTTGAGATTGCGCTAGAGAACATTAAGAACTTTTTAACCTCAGCCGCCGAGGAGGATTTGCCCGGCTTCCTATTGACAGCTTGGGGCGATGATGGTGAAGAATGCCTTTTCTCATTATTGAAGCCATTAATTCTGGCAACCGTGGAAATAGCCGAGGGAAATGGGGAGCGGATGGAAAAATGGCAGGCTATA
>JAGTQL010000044.1:6398-14633 GCA_018396555.1 Candidatus Bathyarchaeota archaeon
TTTTCTCATTATTGAAGCCATTAATTCTGGCAACCGTGGAAATAGCCGAGGGAAATGGGGAGCGGATGGAAAAATGGCAGGCTATAAGCGGCGAGGATGAGAAAACAGTTGAGGCGAGGCTGCTGTTTGGCAGACCGGAATTTTCAGATGTCATAAAGCATGTTATCTTCAGGGATTTCTGGTTCAGCAGGTTATCATCCGAGGATAAGGAGAGAATAAAGGCACCTTGGAAGAAAACGATGGAGAAGGTTAATGGGATAAAAATGCCTGAAGACCTAGGCTTCATAAGAAACCTTCTTAGATTAGGAATAAAGATCCTTGAGGATGAAGACGGCGTTTCTGATTACATAGCGCTATCTAATATTTATGCCAGGCTCTGGTTGAAGGAGAGAAAACCTGAGGGGTTAGAGAAAATAGTTGAGAGATTCTGGGGTGCAGCTGGCAGAACAGACACAACGCGGCTGCATGTATAGGCGCAACCTTAAAGTACGCTCACCTCTGACTTATAGATTAGTGGTGCATAATGCCCGACGTTTGGCTTCCTTATGGTAAAACCGAGGTATGCGTTAGAGTCCCCTCAGAGAATTTTAAAGATGAAATTAAGACGGCTGAGGTTAAAGGCGCTGAAAATCCAAGGGATGAAATTGAACGCTCCATAAAAAACCCGATTGATGTAAGAGGGCTATCGGAAATAGTTAAATCGGGGGATAAAGTAGCTTTAGCCCTAAATACTTTTGATCCCTCAATAAGCAATTTAATAGTTTCCATAATTTTAAGCGAACTTACCCAAGCCGGATTAAAAAGCGGGGATTTAACAGTTATATTCGCCCAAGACCCATTTAACTTGCAAACAGACAGAATGAAAGAACAAATAAAAAATGAACTGTCACCATTTGGGGTTAACGTTGCCTTCCATGATGGCTTAAGCGAGTGCGTTTACGTTGGCGATACATCTAGCGGCATAAAAACATACATTAATAAAATCTTTTTCGATTCTAAAGTGAAAATTGTAGCAAGCTCAATTGAGCCAAACCCATATACGCTGTATAGCGGTGACGGATACGCTGTAGTTCCTGGACTGTCCAATATGGACACTGTTAGCCAGATTTTAATGCCAATCTTAAACATTGATGACCCCCTAGACTCTTTAGGCGGCGACATCCTTAGCGGCATATCTGAAGCCTCACACCTAGTTAAAGTTGACTTCAGCGTGAATATCGTTAGGAACTTAAGGGGTGAAGTCGTCAAGTCCTTTGCTGGCGACATGGAGAAAGCCTACAGTGAAGCGGCTAGATCAGCTGATGCGCTATATAAAGTTCAGGTGGAAAGAAAGGTTGACGCTGTTTTTGCAAGCCCCGGCGGATCGCCCTTTGATGCAAACCTATTTGAGGCCTGTAAATGCCTAGAAAACTCACTTAGGGCGGTTAGAAGAAACGGTATTCTCGTTCTCGTGGCCGAGTGCTTTGATGGTTACGGCGACCCAGATTTCTATGAGGCGACCTCCAAATTTAGGGAGGACCCGCTCTCTCTAGAGAAATCTTTAAAAAAGAGATTCAGCATCGGAGGGTTCATGGCGTACCGTTTTCTTAAAGCCTCCAGGAAATTTGATATATGCATGGTTTCAGCAATACCTGATTATTATGCTTCAGAAAAATTGGGTTTAAAAGTTTTTAGAACCGCTAATGAAGCCCTAAATTATGCTTTAGAGAAATCTGGCAAGAAATCTAAGATTTCCTTTATCCCGCATGGAAACTTAACAATTCCAGTCATAGTCGGGTCAAATGCAGCCCATGAAAAGAAATAATATTTTTAAGAATAAGATTTCATTTCTAATTTTGTTAAAGTAGCCGCTGGGTCGAAAGTGGACCGCCCATTTAATACAAGGAAGTTTAAGCCTGAAGATCTGAACCAAGTAATCTATATAAACCAAATATGTCTACCTGAAAATTATTCAACGCACTTCTTCATAGAGTTATACAATAATTTTCCAGAAACATTTATTGTTGCGGAGGAAGAGGAGAAAGTTGTTGGCTACATTATGTGCCGCATTGAAAGCGGATTTTCAGGCTTAGGTCTAATAAAGAGAGGCCATGTGGTCTCGATAGCTGTTTTACCGGGCTATAGGCGTAAGGGCATTGGTGGGGCGCTACTTAAAGAGGCGTTACATGCTATGGCAGCCCATTATAACGTAAAAGAATGCTATTTAGAAGTTCGTGTGAGCAACGTCCCAGCAATAAACCTTTACAGAAAAATCGGCTTCAGAATTGATAGAGTTATTAGGGGATACTATGCTAATGGAGAGAATGCCTATTTAATGAGCATAAAACTCGATTAGCAATGCCCGCCAGGCCTAGTGGCAATAATAAAGTTAAAGGTGCCGAGACTATGAGGGAAAAATGGATAACTAAGGAGGAGATTGAGCACATCGCTCAGTTGGCGCATATAGAATTAACCGAGGAGGAGAAAGAAGTCTTCACTGAACAATTTAATAGAATACTAGAGTTTTTCAGAAAGATCGATGAAGTTGACGCTGGGAGCATACCGCCAATGTATCATGTGCTGGACATAGTTAATGTTTATCGTGAAGACGAGGTTGGGGAGACCCTGCCGAAAGAAGGCGTTTTAGAAAATGCGCCTAAAAAGGAGGAGCGATTCTTCAAATCTCCAAGAATAGTTTAAGCTTTGCCTGGAGGGGAAATGTCCACGCCGAGAATTCATGAGATGTGCGCTGTAGAATTTGCTGACAAGATAAGAAGGGGGGAGATAACAGCTGAGGATTATATATGGTCAATTATTAATAGAGCCAAAAGCGTAGATGGCAAAATAAACGCTTTTATCACCATGGCTTCTGAGGAGGCGCTTGAAAAAGCTAGGGATATCGATAGAAAGATTGCAAGAGGTGAAAAAATTGGCAGATTAGCCGGAGTAGCTGTAGCCGTTAAGGACAACATATGCACATTTGGAATTCGCACAACATGCGCCTCTCACATGCTTGAAAACTTCATCCCGCCATATGATGCCACTGTTATAAGGAGACTCAAGAAAGAGGACGCCATCATAATTGGGAAGACCAATATGGATGAGTTTGCCATGGGAACAACTACGGAAACCAGCTATTTTGGGCCAACAAGAAACCCCTGGAACCTAAGCAAAGTTCCAGGCGGCTCATCCGGCGGCAGCGCAGCGGCTTTAGCAGCGGATGAAGCAACGCTTGCGCTTGGCTCAGACACGGGCGGATCCGTAAGATGCCCAGCCAGCTACTGTTCAGTTATAGGGCTTAAGCCAACATATGGTTCAGTTAGCCGCTATGGCCTTATAGCTTACGCTAATAGCCTCGAGCAGATAGGCCCATTAGCTAAAAGTACCGTTGACTGCGCACTTCTGCTTTCAGTAATAGGCGGATACGACTCATATGACAGCACCTCAGTCAACATGCCCATAGAAGACTACTTTAGATCCTTCACAAGCGACCTGAGGGGTTTAAAAATTGGATTACCAAAGGAATTTTTCGATGAGGGGGTTGAGGAGTCCGTTAAAAAACATGTCTGGTCAGCCATTCATAAACTTGAGGATTTAGGAGCCCTATACGAGGAGATCTCACTGCCAAGCCTGGAATATGCCCTAGCTGCCTACTACATCATCGCTATGTCCGAGGCTAGCTCAAACCTGGCGCGCTATGATGGACTAAGATATGGTTATCGCATTGATCATGATGACGCGGACTATTCAAGAGTTTATGCGAAGAATAGGCGCGTAGGCTTCGGCGCGGAGGTGAGGAGGCGAATAATCCTTGGAACCTACGCCCTATCAGCCGGCTACTATGAACAGTACTATTTGAAGGCGCTTAAAATCAGAATGTTAATCCGAAGAGAATTCGAATCCGCATTGAAAAAGTTTGATGCTTTAGCCGGTCCGACAATGCCTCTGCCGCCCTTCGATATAGGTGAGAAAATAAATGACCCCTTAACTCTTTATATGTGTGATATATTAACTGTTCCGGCCAATTTAACGGGTTATCCGGCGATATCCATTCCATGCGGCTTTGAGGGCGATTTACCGGTGGGAATGCAGATTATAGGTAAACCCTTTGATGAAAAAAACCTTCTGGAAATATCTTTCGCATTTGAGAATAATACGGACTTCGCTAAGAGAAAACCGGGCCTACAATAAAAGGATACGCTGAAGCGGAACTAGTCCAAAAATATAAAAAGGAATTCACAGTTAATTATGGAGAAAACAATAATTCATCATAATGCTTAATTTTTATACTATGAAATTTATACATACTTTAGGAGGCGTGGATTTTGAATCATAAAGAGAGATTTCTCAGAACCTTTGAGTTTAAGGATGTGGATAGGGTTCCGGATTATGAGTTTGGCTATTGGGCTGAAACCATAGATAGATGGCATAAGGAAGGATTGCCGATGGAAAAGAAGACTGACAGAGACGTTGAGCTTTACCTTGGGCTTGAGGGTTGGGATTGTATTGAAATTCTTCCAATTAGAACTGGATTGTGGCCAGCGTTACCAGGGAGAATAATAAAGGAGGAGGGAGATCGAGCCATAGTTGATGATGGGATGGGCGGCATATACATAAGAACGACAGCCACCTCATCGGTCCCGCATTACATTCGTTATCCATTAAAAAATAGAGATGACTGGGAAAAACTTAGGCCGTTTTTTGATCCCGACACGCCTGGGCGTTTCCCATTGAATTGGGATGAAGTTGCAGAGAGCTATAGGGAACGGGATTACCCCCTAGGGATTCATGTTGGAAGCCTTTACGGTTGGCTTAGAAATTGGATGGGCGTCGAAAGAATATCGATAGCTTTCTATAGGGATCCAGATTGGATTGCTGAAATGATGGATACTATGGTAAATTTGTGGATTAAAATAATTCGAAGGGCTCTGAGAGATGTCAAGGTGGATTTTGCAACATGGTGGGAGGACATGTGCTATAGCAGGGGACCTCTAATATCCGTAAGGCACTTTGAGGAAATAATGGTTCCAAGATACAAGAAGGTCACTGACACATTGAAGGAGTACAGTGTATACATAAACATATTAGACTCTGACGGGGACATAAGTCTCCTAGTTCCAGGCTGGCTTAAATCCGGGATAAATTGCATGTTCCCGCTAGAGGCCCGCTTCACGGATATTTACCGGCTTAGGGAGAAGTACGGTGACAAAGTCTTACTGATGGGCGGCATTAACAAGTTTTCGCTGATAGCTGGGGAGAGAGGCATAGAGAAGGAGTTTGAGAACCTTACTGCTTTACTTAAAGAGGGCGGGTATATACCAACAGTCGACCACAGGGTACCTCCAGAAGTATCATACCAAACTTACCTGCATTATCTAAGAAGAAAACGGGAGTGGATTGGGAGAAAAGATCTGTGTTGAAATTGAGTCTGAATCGTCTTAAAGTTTGAATTGGTTCAGATCGAGGAAAAGGAGATGGAGAAAGACAGCAAGCCGATCGTTGGAATAACCATCGGCGACCCAGCCGGCGTAGGCCCCGAAATATCGATAAAAACCTTTTTAGAGGACAGCATTTTTGCCCTTTGCAAGCCTGTATTGATAGGCGATTTAGGAATTTTAAGGGAGACGAGTAGGCGATTAGGAATTAACTTAGAATTTAGATCTGTGAATTCTCCGCGTGAGGTTAAAGGAGAAAGGGGGCTTGTTGAACTTATAGATATGGGAAATGTTGATCTTGAAAAACTGGAGATGGGCATAGCCTCAATTGAATCTGGGAGAGCCTCAATAGAGTATGTTGAGAAAGCCGTGGAATACGCCTTAAAAAGCGAAATAGACGCTGTGGCCACTGCCCCAATGAATAAAAAAGCTATAAACATGGCTGGAAGCAAATATATTGGGCACACTGAGATGCTAGCTGGGCTATGTGGGGTTAAGGAGCCGCTTACGATGTTCTGGGTTAGAGACATAAGAATCTTCTTTTTAACTAGGCATATACCCTTAATTGAGGCGATTAAAGCCGTGAAAAAGGCGAGAATTATTGATATGAGTTTGAGAGTTAGGGAGGCGCTACGCCGTATAAGGATAGAGAACCCTAGAATAGCCATAGCCGCGCTTAATCCTCATGCCGGCGAGGGGGATCTTATAGGGAGAGAGGAATCCAACGAGATAATCCCAGCCGTTAAAGAACTTCAAAATATGGGTTTAAACGTTAATGGTCCCGTTCCGGCTGACAGCGTCTTTCATCAAGCATTAGAGCGTAAATATGACGCAGTTCTGTCGCTCTATCATGACCAAGGACATATAGCAGCAAAAACCCTCGACTTTTATGGAACTGTCGCCGTAACCCTAGGTTTACCGTTCATTAGGACCTCCGTGGATCATGGGACAGCTTACGATATAGCCGGCAGGGGCATAGCAAACCCGAAAAGTCTGATAGAGGCAGTGAAGCTAGCCGCGGTCCTCTCAAAAGTCTACTCCTATAGGTCCAATTAAATTGAGGAAGAGATCATTAGAATGCGTAAGGTTATATTAGACGCAAACTTCCTTTTAGTTCCGTTCCAGTTTAAAGTGGACATTTTTAGTGAAATAGAGGCTCTTATTGGAGGATTCGAACCAATAGTACTATCAACAACTATAGAAGAACTGAAACGGCTTTCAGCGGTTAAATCTGAGAAGGCCCGTAGAAATTTCTCAGCGGCCCTAGAACTAGTGAAAAAATGTAGAATAGTAAATGTCGAGTTAAAACCCGGTGAAAGCTATGACGATATAATTTTACGTGTTGCAAACGAAGGCAAGTATATAGTGGCAACAAATGACAGCAAGCTCAGAAGAAGGCTTAGGGATAAGGGTATAACAACAGTTTTTCTCAGGCAGAAATCTCATCTCGAAGTGGATGGATATGCGTAGCAAATTTACTGGGATATATATTTTTCGGTAACGCTTTTATACCGCTTCATTTTCTTCTTTTTCTTAACCTTCAGGGGGGACAAGTTGAGATTTGAAATTGTTAATGCAAAGCAGACCCCTCTTAGGGATGAGGACGTTAAATCTATTGTAGAGATTGAACGCCACCCCATGGTTAAAAAATGGCTTATTGATTATGCGGATGAAGACTTTGAAAAGGAACTTGAAGAGTATAAGAAGTTTTTCACGGATCTTCAAAACAACAATCTTGCAGATGTTCTGATAGCTAAGCATGAAGGTCGGGCGATCGGTTTCTTAGCCTTATGGCGCATTAACGAAGAATCTGGGAAAGCTGCAAGCATAGGCATAAGCGTGCATCCGGACTACTGGAGGAAGGGCATTGCAACAAGCCTCGTAAAGGAATCCATCAGGTTGGCTAAAGGAAGAGGCATTGGAAAATTGATCATAGAAACTCTTGAAGAGAACAGCGCCATGAAACATGTGGCTGAGAAGATCGGATTCAAGCTTGAAGGCGTGAGGAGAATTCTAAAAGACGGCACATATCATAATGAGGACGTTTATGTCCTGAATCTTTAAGAAGTCTAGAAGAATTGATACTGTCAAGTTACTGGTGTTGCTGGCGGTCTCTTTAGGGTTTGGTGCGGCCTTATGAAGTTGTACCATAGGGTGAAGAGCCTTATGAAGAGCTTGATCTTGAGGATGAGCTTTTTCCTCACTGGGAAGTTGTTGGAGAACCGCCTAGTCCTCGCCTTCATTGTTCTGAACCATCTTTCAATGCGGTTTCTCTCTCCGAAGGTTCTGTGCTTCCATTCAAGGCCAAGGGCTTGGAGCGCCTCGGGATACCATGGTCCTTTATCCACGAGTATGACTGGCTTATTCGTGCATGTCTCCAGCACCTTCCTCATGAAGGCTTCCGCGTGGTGAATGTTCCTCTGCCTCAACGTTGACTGCCACCTGCCCCAGCCTCTTAACCCAAAGCCTAACAGCCTCATGGCTGCACTGAACAAACCGCAGAACATAGGTTACATCCCTATAGCTCAAACCAGCCATGTAGAGCAGAATTGCCCTAACCTTAGCCTGCAACGAAAACCTATTAATCCTGAATAAACCACTATCCATAAGGGCTTCGAGGAGCCACCTGATGAGAATCACCTCCAAAAACGGCTTCTCAAAGCCCCCTAAAAAAATAACTTGACAGTATCAGGAATAGGGACGTGGCAACTTAAGGTTCACCTCCTTAGGTTGTTGTAGTAGTATGTGAGCATGTCGCAGATTAGGTTCCAGCATTCTATGCTCCTTCACCTCATGCCTTCGTTATGTTTTGGGTTTACTG
>JAGTQL010000045.1 GCA_018396555.1 Candidatus Bathyarchaeota archaeon
CATTTCCATTATAGAATTCGGAGAATCTCTCCTGGATAAATGCTTGCGTGTCCATTATCCCTTAGACTCTTTAACTCTTTTCGCCTTCATGGCCCTCATTTTTCTACGATAATACATTAACGGATGCTTAATTCTCCTGCATATGTCATCCATTCCAGGGCAGAGCCCATGAGTTTGAAGCGTATCACATTTCGGCGGGGTATATTTTGTCCCAGATCCCCTTTCACCGGCTATATGTTCAATCTGATACCTAGTCATCCTCTCGTTAAAATCCGACGATCTGCGGAAGAGATCCACAATTAAATCTGGGCTCATACCTATGTTTATAAGGAATGATGTAAGCGCGAAACGTCCAACGTGAGGAACATGGCGTCCAGATTGAGCCGCCCTATAAAGCTCCATTATGCATGGTGGAAAGGCTTCCTCTGTAGCTTCCGAAGGTGAGAAGTCTTCGGTTGGCAGCTCCTTAAAGCTGCTGGAATACGCCTGCTTGATCTTCTCCGCCCGCTCAAAAATTTTTTCTGGGAGCGCTGACCTAATTTTCGGGTCAATCTTGCCCTCAATGTAGCGCCGAATCTCCTCCTGCAGGAGTCGGGCAACTTCCTGCTTAGATAGGTGTACCTCACCATTGATGACGAATTTGTTTATGAGCTTCCAATCCTTATCATGAAATGAGGCTGCATTACGGAGGTAATCTATGAAGTTTAGAGCGAAATCAAATTTTATTACGCCCGATTTCTCCCCGGAAAACCTTATTCTCCAACCGAATTTCCTCGCTATTTCCACTATTTTCTCCTCGCTCTCCCTCTTTAGAAGATCATAGGCTCTCCTCGCCTCGGCGAGCGCATAACGCCTCTTAACATATTCATTGGCTAGGGATGTTACCAGCGCCACTGCAACTGGGAATGATAGCATCTCAACATTTCCCTTGTAAAGGCTTGGATCATATCTCACTTCTGGCGGATTGTTTGTTAAAGCCTCGATCACCCTCCTCTCAGCCCTCTCAAGTATAGGCGCATAGTCAGCCTCAAAAAGACCGTCTATTCTGAAACCTAGCTTCCTAACCTCCTCAGCTGCTTCCGGCATGAATGGGTATTTAGCCATATCCTCCAACGTCAGCGTTTTCGCCATCTCCTCCCCCTTAGAGTTATCGGGGGACGCATTGCCCTATTCAACCTCTATTCTTGGCGCTAGAAGATATGAGAGTTTTCCATCGTATCTCTGCCTGAAATCTAAGCGTATCGGCATATCGGTTGAGAATTCCAACGTTACGATGTCCGATGTGTCTGATGCGGCGTTCACTATTTCCGAGAGGTAGCTTAGGCTGAAGGTTGCCTTAGAAGGTTCCTTAGCCTCCATAGATATGAGCGCGTCGCTTCCCTTCTTAATCTCTATCTTTGCCCCTGCAATATCGCCTTTAGCAACCATCACCAAGTCCTCTTCATTCGCCTCTATGCGGACGTTGTCGCTGACCAGGGCAGCATCCTTAAGCACATCTTGAAAGTCGCTGGTTGTGAGGGTTACCCTAACGTTGAAGGTTATTCGTGGTTCAGGAACCTCCTCCTCACCAACCTCAAGGGTCGGCATATTGAAGGTGCGGGTATACCTACCTCTCATCGTAACCATGAAGCGGCCTGATTCCTTATCTAATGAGATCTCAACAATATCGTCTTTGCCAGCCCGCTTAAGCAGTTTTAGCAGCTCGCTTAGGTTTATGCATACCTTTGACTCATCCGCAGCCTCGTACTCGTCGAAGCTTGTCTTTCTCATTTCAAAGTCAACCATCGCCACACGCGAGGGATCCATAGCTCTAAGTTTGATCCCATCTGGGCCTATGTTAAATGTCGCCTCATCAACAATTGCGGATATAGCCGTCAATACGCTTTTAAACGTCCTCGCATCTGAGATCTTCATTCTGAACAATAATGCGCCCTCCATCAACTTCAAACAACATATTTAATCTATTATTATCTTAACACGCCCCTTTATAACCTTACTAATCTATTAAGTAAATATTAAAAGAATATCGGAGGGGGGAACCATAGATGCTAATGAACATTTTTGGCTAAAATCTTTCTCCATCATTGCGGACAATTTAACTTAGAATGTAAAACTTGAAGGGAGATAAACTCCCATAGCCTTTCACTTAAAAACCTTCTTAAAATAATCATCATATTCCATTACGCAATATCCAATATCTATGAATACTCTCTGAATGTGTAGCCGCATTTTGTGCATCTGAAGAACTGGGTTGAGGATTCGTCAGCCCCTCTAGTTTGGACTTGCCAGACATATGCAAGGTTGTTTCCGCATTTAGGGCATTCCACCGTAACAACTGGGAGGGTTTTAAGTTTCTGCTCCTTTTCACCGATAACAACTATTTGATCTTCAGGTTTGATCTCCGCAACTCTTCTACTTGGAGATAAGATGGGGTATTCGGTCTCCTTTTCATATCCGCATTTAGGGCATGCAAGGAAGGTTTTCTTCGAATCCTTCTTGTGCTTCATAACTAATCTAGTACCGCACTTTGGGCAGAACTCTATCAATTTTTCTCCTCACGTTGCTGAGTTTCTCTCTTTAAGAGATGTAAAGAGGAAACTTTTAAACTTTCCTTTTTATTATAAAGATACTGTCAAGTTAAGATGCTATATTTATAAAGGAGTATTTAAATAAATGGGCTTAACTTGACAGTATCTATTATAAAACTCTTAAGTTACGAGAAGCAAGAATTGAGGGATTTGTGAACCCATAGGTGTGTTCACGCAATGATTGTTACATTGGTGGTGGGATTTCTACTTACGAACTGCTACCTAGTTATTTGCGATAGAACTCGGGAATCCCTAATAATCGACCCAGGCTTCGCTGAGCATGAAAGCGTCCATGTTCTCAATGAAGTAGGCAAATATAATGCTCGGGTTAAATACGTGATTAACACTCATGGGCATGCGGATCATATAAGCGGCAACATGAAGGTTATGGAAAGCATGAATGCTCAAATAGCAGTGCACTGCGAGGATGTTGAAATGCTAACCAACCCCCTGAAAAATTTGTCTGAAATGCTTGGGCTAAAGGTTCATTCTCCACCGCCTGATAGAATACTCCACGATGGGGATGAGATTAAGGTTGGATCATTGAGGTTTGAGGTGATTCATACGCCGGGGCACACTCCTGGAAGCATATCGCTCTATTGCAGAAGCGAGAATATTGTTTTTACCGGCGATACTTTGTTTGCCGGATCAGTGGGCAGGGTGGATTTGCCGGGAGCCTCACTTGAGAAGCTAATGTCATCCATCAAGAGTAAACTGCTCAGCATGCCTGATGAGACCATCGTATATCCGGGTCACGGTGAACCTACCACTATAGGCAGAGAGCGGAGGTTCAACCCGTTCCTGGAACTAATATAGCGCGTTATAATTTGCAATATTTATTTTGGGAAAGCCGGGGCGTTAATCAGGGGGATTCTATGGATTATGGCAGAACCTTGTTTGGGTTAAGTATATTGTTCGGGTCGAAAATTCTCTTTATGCTCTCCATTATCTCTATATGCTTTTCGCTTAAAACGAGACCTAGATCTTTAATTCTTAAGCTTCCTACCCCATGCTCCCCAGTTATTACGCCGCCTAAGGCTACAGCCGCCTTATATATTTCACTCTTAATCCTGTCCGCCATCCTCATATCCGTTACCCCCTCCTTCATTATGTGCACGTGAAGGTTTCCATCCCCCGCATGGCCGTATGCTGGCAGGTAAACATCATATTTGGCCGCTATCACATCAACCTCATTCATGAGTTTTTCAAGATTACTCGGCGGAACCGTTACGTCCAGTATGTCTATCATATGCGGCTTTAGGGCCGTGTAAATGTTGCTTCTTATCCTGAGGATTCTGCTCTGCTCCTCAGCGGTTTCAGCAAGCATAATGTCCATTGCACTATTAGATTCGCATATTTCAGATATCTCCTCGCATCTCAGAAGCATCTCCTCCTGGCTTGCTCCATCCAGAATCATGATTAGTTGCGCAAAGCCTCTTTGAACGGGCCATCTCTCATTTAAATGTTTAGCCGCCTCCTCTATTTCCCTTATTTGAACATATTCTATTGCCAGCGGCATCACGCCTGACCTAAGAATCTCTGGAACAGTTTTAAGGGCGTCTGAACGCGTGTTAAATGGAACAACTAATGTAACCATAACTTTGCTTTTTGGAAACAACCTAATCACGGCTTTTGTTATTACACATAGAGTTCCCTCGCATCCTATGGCGAGCTGCATAAGATCGTAGCCAGTATTATTTTTAAGGAGCTTTCCACCTAAAGACAATATTTCGCCTGTGGGAAGCACTATTTCTAAGCCCCTAATGTAGTTTCTCATGACGCCGTATTTCACGGCCCTAGATCCACCAGCGTTTGTGGCTATTAACCCACCTATCTGAGCACCCTCATCTCCCGGATGCGGTGGAAAGAAAAGCCCAGCTTCATCCGCAGCCTTAATTAGGTCGCCTAATGTGGCTCCAGCCTCAGCTACAGCCATAATGTTCTCCCTATCAACCTCAATCTTATTCATCCGCTCCAGAGAAAGTATTATGCCAGGTTTTATTGGGACAGAGCCGCCCACTAAGCCAGTTCTTCCACCCACAGGGAAAACTGGAACTTTATTGGCGTTTGCAAGCTTAAGGATCCCCGCCACATCCTCGGCTGATGATGGTTTAACAAGTATGAGACCCTCAGCCGCTCTGGGCCTTACAGGGTCAGGTGTTTCATCCCTCAAGTAGCCCTCCATGAACTCCCGTTGGGTTACAACCCATTTATCTCCAACTATCCTTCTTAAGTCCGAGATGAGATTTTCCAAATTTACGCTGAAATCACCCATCATTTCTCCACACACCTTACCTTCCTAATCTCATGGATTAATTGAGGTAAAATCTCATATAAGTCTCCTATCACATAGTAGTCTGAGAAATTCAGCATCGGCGCGGTTGGATCCTTATTAACAGCAATTATTATGTCAGAATATCTCATGCCGAAGAGATGCTGGGGTGAGCCCGATATGCCGAAGGCCATGTAAACTCTCGGTTTAACAGTATTTCCGCTGAAGCCAACCTGATGCTCCTTACCTATCCATCCCGCATCAACAAGCGGTCTGCTTGACCCCACAACCCCGCCGAGGAGATCCGCTAGCTCCTTAAAGAGCCTAAGATCCTCCGGGCTTTTAACCCCTCTGCCGGCTGCCACTATTATTTCAGCCTCTGAAATGTTAACTTCATCAGCTTTCTCTTTCTCCAGAATCTTCATTCCAGTATTCTTAACGGGTTCCACTTTCATTTCTACAACTCCCCCTCTCCTCGCTGGATCTCTGATGCTCATCTTCATGACCTTGTACCTGACGGTTGCCATCTGAGGTTTAGTTCTGGTCTTTATCTGCGCCATGATGTTGCCGCTGAAAGCCGGCCTTATCTGCACTAGGTTTCCCTCATTATCCAAGTCTAGGTCCACACAGTCCGCTGTTAGACCAGTCTTAAGGGAGGCCGCTATTCTAGGCGCTAGGCTTCTGCCAATGCGGGTTGCACCTATGAGGAAAATGTCAGGCTTAACCTCATTGACAAGCCTAACTATGTTCTGTTTATATCTAACTATATCAAAATCTTTCAGAGATGGATGGTCGAATAGGAACACTTTATCAGCGCCATAATAAATTAGCTCTCGGGCTTCATCATCCAGCCCATAGCCTAGAAGGACCGCGCAGAGGTTTTTACCGAGCCTATCCGCAAGAACCCTGCCCTTACCCAGAAGCTCATATGTCACTTTATGTATCTCCCCATCTTCCTGCTCGGCGAAAATTAAGACGCCGCAAAAGCTGCATTCATCACTCATTATTTCCTCTCACCCTAAAACCCCGCTTTCCCTAAGGATCTGCACAATTTTCTGGGCAACCTCGGGGGCTGTTCCAGATAAAACCTGGCTCTTCCTCTTCTCCGCCGCCGGAGTATAAACCCTTATTACGCGCGTTGGGGAGCCATTTAAGCCGAAATATTGCAGGGCATCCTCCTCATTTAGATCCTTATAGCTCCAAACGGTTATCTCGGCGCGCATAGCCCTCAATTTATCTCTTAATGTTGGAAGGCGAGGATTGTTCAAATCCTTCGTCACAGTTATTAGCCCCGGCAGCCTAAGCTCAATAATATATTTGTTTCGCTCCATCCTTGCCCCTACAACGATTTTGTCGCTACATATTTGCCGGATCTCCTCAACGTAAGCTACATGCGGTATTCCCAGAAGCTCCGCAACCTCTGGGCCGACCTGCCCTGTGTCGCCGTCAATTGTTTTCTCACCGCATATTATCAGGTCGAATGCGCCGAGCTTCCTGATAGCTGAGGCCAGCGTGTATGCTGTTGCCAAAGTATCTGCACCTGCGAACCTCTCATCAGAGAGTAATATGGCTTTATCCGCGCCCCTTGCAAGCGCATCCCTGAGGGCATCTACAGCCTGCATTGGACCCATGCTGATGGCGGTTACTGAGCCGCCCGTCTTCTCCTTGATTTGAACCGCCGCCTCAAGGGCGTTTAAATCGAATGGGTTAATTATGGCGCCGGCTGAGCTCCTATCTAGACGCCCCTTCTCATAGTCGAAGCGTACTTTCTCGATTTCCGGAACCTGCTTTATTAGCACTAATATATTCAAAGTTTATTTGCCTCCGCAGCCTCTTTCAAGAGGGCCTAGCCGTTTAATTTGGAAAGAGCCTATTGGAGAAGCATGTTAATTTTTGACAGTTGAATCAGTAAGCTCTCGCAATGTAAACGACTTTCTTAGCTTGCCGCCCACAGATTATGCATGGCGCCTCAGGCTTCTCTTCAACATCGATTCTATGGCCTCTTATTTCGCCGCCTGATATCTCCCTAATTTTTTCAGCGCATTCGATATTTTCGCACCAGCAGACCCTAGCGATCTTTTTACTCTCAATTATTTCATTTAAGGAGGAAGCGTCGGGTGTGGTGACAATTAGGCTTTTTAGAACTAAGCTGCTTCTTTCCTCAAGGTTTCTCAGGATTTCAACGAAAAATTCTTTCACGGCTTCGGCAACATTCTCGAAGTCAACGATTCTCCTCTCTAAATTAACTCTCTCCGAAAGCGTCACCTTTCTCTCCTTCTGGTCTCTAGGCCCCACCTCAGCCCTAACTGGCACGCCGAATATTTCCCAATAATAGAATTTTTCGCCTGGAGTCTTATCATCCGAATCATCCAAATGAACTCTTATGCCCTCAACTTTAAGCTTCTCATAGAGTTCCCTTGCATAGGCGTTAACTTCATGCGCAACCTCCTTATAGACTATAGGTATTATGACTACTTGTATCGGGGCTATTTCAGGTGGCAATATTAAACCGCGATCGTCACCGTGTTGGGCAACAACAGCAGCAACAACACGGCTAACCCCAAACCCATAGCAAGTTTGAATGACATTCTTATGTGTGCCATCAGTATCCTCATAGGCTATTTCAAAGGCTTTAGAGAAATTATCGCCGAGATTATGCACCGTACCTATCTGGTTGACTCTTCCATCCGGGTTCCATGCGTCAAAAGCCACCGAGTATGCTGCCCCAGCAAACTTATCGAAGTCTGGGCGCTTAAGCATTAGGTAGCTAAGCCCCAAACGTTTAAAGACATCGCTGTAAATTTCTATAACCTCTTTAACTTGCCTTTCAGCGTCCTCCCAGTCCTTATGGGCTGTATGTCCCTCATTCCATAAAAACTCACGCATTCTAAAGAGGGGCCTAGTAGCCTTAGTCTCATACCTGTAGACTGCAACGCTTTGATATACTTTAAGAGGTAAATCTGCATGCGACCTAACCCATAATGCAAACATTGGGTACATAGCTGTTTCAGAGGTCGGCCTTAGAAGAAGCCTTTTATCCAGCCTTCTCTCACCGGCATGCGTTACCCAAAATACCTCTGAGCCAAAGCCCTTAATATGCTCAGACTCTTTAGCGAATGCATCCTCAGGTATTACAACTGGAAAAAGCATCGGGCTATGCCCGGTTTCATCGAGATTCTGCTCAAGTATTTTAAGTATGTTTTTAATGATCCTTGAGCCCCAAGACTTGTATACGGCGAAGCCCTTAACCGGATACCTGTTATCAACTACTTCAGCATTAAATAAGATTTCATCAAACCATTCGCTGAAATTCTTAAACTTCTTCATGTCGCCTCTCTTCCATCAAGTCGCCATCTATATATGCCTAATTTAGCTAAAACCTATAAACTTTTCATCGACGCCGAATTATCCGGTAAGTTTTTTAGGCTTCTAAACCATAACATATATTGCTAAACGGGAGGAAGCGTTTGGAAATGGCTGAGCTCAAGTATGATAGGATGCTGGAGGAGGCGTATAAGCATCTTCCTCCGGAAGTTTTTAAGCGTAGTAGGCTTGAAATACCGAGGTTTCAATGCACAACCTTCGGCGCCAGAACCTTTTTAAACAATTTTAAGGATGTATGCGACGCATTAAATAGGGATCCAAATCATGTTTTAAGGTTCCTATCGAGAGAGATGGCCACCTCGGGGATGATAGAGGGTTCCAGAGCCGTTTTTCAGGGAAAGTTTGAGTGCGAGGGCTTTGATAAGTTGCTTAGGCGTTACATGGATGAGTTTGTCACATGCCCAATCTGCAAGAGGCCTGATACAAAAATTATTAAGGAGAAAAGGCTTAACTTTTTATTGTGCGAGGCCTGCGGGGCGAAATCTCCAGTTAGGCGCATATGACTGAAATGAATATTAAAAAGTGAAAGATCTTGGAAGTCTATGTTAAGGTTAGAAGGTGGGGGCAGCACACACTTCTAGCTGTTTGCGACACCGATATACTTGGCAAAACATTTAGGCAAGACGGCGTAGTCTTCGAAATAAAAGAAGAATTTTATAACGGCTACAAAACATGCATGGATGAGGCCATAGCGTTAATCGAAAAGTCCACAATAATAAATCTTTGCGGTCGAAATATTGTTAAAAGAGCCATTGAAAAAGGATATGTCCATCCGGAAGCATTATACGAAATATGCGGAGTGCTGCATGCTCAAATAATGAGGATGTAAGTGCCAAAAATCGCCAAAAATCACTGAAAAATGCGAGGCTCAGGAAGATGAATCAAGAGGAGAGGAGAATAATTAGCCTACTAATACTCCTACTGGGCTTAACAATGCTGGCCATCGGAATAGCAGCCAACCAAATAAACTACATATTCGACTTCATAAAGAAAATCTTCGAAGCGTCAATTGCAGGACTGCCATAACAAGCCATCCAGCCAAAATAAAGTTTATTAGACAATTAAGAAAAAATTTAAGTGCCTAATACAGATGTGAGCGCCGGGGTGGCCGAGCGGTTAGGCGGCGGGCTGCAGACCCGCTGACATGGGTTCAAATCCCGTCCCCGGCTCCATTAAAACACGTTTATTTCTTGAAATGGGCTTTAAAACGGGGTTTTCTTCCGAAGTTCGAACAGTAGAGTAAAGTCTGTTTTGCAGCGCTATTTTATAAAGCGCTTTTAAGCAAACTTCTTTCGGGTTTACCCCAATTGATTTAAGTGTAACAGCCAGCTCCCTTGGAATTCTGAAGGCTACTAGGTTTTCGTTCCTATTTCTTGATTCTTTCAAGTTTAACATCATTAAATCAACCTCCATTACTTTTCCAAACCCATGAGCTTCTTATAAGTTATCCCCCAACCATAATGAGCTTTAAGCACATTTAGCGGATGCTCAAACAATCTTTTGGTTTGGAGGCCCCATTTGCTCATGGTTAAGGTTTTCCGCTCCGGTGAAATGCTGTATGCCCTCATGAAGGGGGCTTCATGGGATAACCCAATAGCGTTACATGCGGTGTCGTTGATTTGGAAGTTCACTAGAAGCATGGAGAGAGGATTATCGGTAGTGGTTGATCCAATATCGGGCCGGGAAAAAACAGCCGTTATCAAATTTGTGTTTCTTGAACACTGAAACCCAACCACTATGCTATATTGGTCTTCGGTCATGGATGCGGGCGATGGCTAAGTCAACAGTTGGTGTGCACATAAAAAGTCTATACGGTGCTACAATCACTTCAATCGTATGGCGGAACGTTCCAGGAATACTTGGAAAGCAGCTTGAAATAAGGCTTAATGGGCGTTGAAGCGCTTCGATCGAGGTTTACGCTGGACACTGGGGTCGACCAAGCACGGTTTCTTTTGATGGGAAGCCCGCAAGCTGGCTTTTCGTCTACTTTGCAAATACTATGGAGTAGTAGTGGAACAATAAGCAGTTCGAGAAAACCCTTCCAGTAAAATAAACTTTACCTTCAGGGTATTATACGGACTGTCCTTTAACTTTCTATATTTGTTAGAAGAAAAAAGTATATAACTCCCTATTTTTCTTTCAAATAGGGAAGATATTAGTGGCAAGTAAATTACAAAGCGGGATTATGAAAACTAGCTATTGCATGATTTTGATTCTTCTGCTTGTTTATAGTGAAGCTTTCTGGGTCACGTATCAAATCCGCCAAATCCAAGCACAAGAATTACGGTGGTATGCTGGTTATTACCACTATGGCGCGGCGCAAAGATACTCTCATCCTGGAGTTTATGGAGAAATATATACGATAAATGCTTATGTGCCAGCAGGTGCCTACTATCTCGAATGGGTTGCTACTGTGTTAGCCTATTATCCAATCCTTTATTGGGTGCAGGTGGGCTACTTAAAACTTTCAACTCATAATGCGCCCCGCTATTACGTGGAGAAAAATGATTCATCAGGTCACACTCTTATAATCTTAAACGCATCAGCTCCAAGCCCTGGTTCATGGCACAGTTATGCTACTGGGCGCCCCTATGATCTTCCATGGGAGTCTTCTCAAGATCCAAGAGAATAGCGATTATATATAGACAATATGGGTGCTCCCGTCCACACCTTCTTTGTCACGCCTAACGTTCCAGTTGATGAGCAATCACTTGTAGAAGTCTACGGGTCAACAAGCATTTGTATTACAGGAAGCCACTTTAGGAATCTCCGTGTTTACGATCCGCAGCTCTACTGGTATTACTGGGATCGTCATGTACCAGACGTGGATAGGCCTTATATCCTGATTGAAATAAGCCATCGTGAATTTAGAGCGGCTGGAGGGGGGAGCTAGTAGGTGAATAGGAAGTTTAGAAAGTATGGAGTCTTCATATTATTAGGCATCATCGTCCCTGTGGCGATTAATATAATTCTTTTATCTGAGCCTGTGAATAAGATTAATTTTAGAATTGGCAATTACTATTATTACGAGTTTAAGTATGGCGGCAGCGCGGATGGCGAAACAATCATAATACGGGAAGAGGCTCCCTCTGACCCTGAGCATCCTATCTCCATTCCGCCCTATCCTCCATTCGTAAGGTACTCGTTGGCTACTGGGATCAATGTGATCTTGGATGAATGCGGCAGAATACCGCTTCTATTACCCACGTGGCTTCCTGAAGGCATGAAATATGCGGATGTATACATTGGGCCCGTTATAATCATCATCTTCAGCTACGAGAAAGTTGAAGACTTCAGGTTTGCCGAATTCGGCATTCAAATAAAAAGGGTTAGGTCGAGAGGCCTGGAGGAACTTAATAAAACGGTGGAGTACGCGAGAAAAGAAGGGGACAACGACATAGAATTGATGAAAATAGGAGAGATATGGGCCGTGGTTGTAGGAAGGGTGAACATGGCGTGGTTCTTTAAGGATGATTACTACTATATAGTGGGCGTGAAAGCGCCGCTTACACTCCAAGACATGATTAAAATCATAGAATCCCTAAAGCCTATAACCTAAATGAACTTTAACCACCATCATAAACTACATATCGCATCATGAATAAGCGTTAAGCAAAATCCCGGAAAAGGGATGCTTATAGATGTTTTTCCCGTTTTGCGGCTCTGAAATATACCCTTTCCAATAGGCCTGGCTCCTCTTTAATGTTGTCTTCGCTATTAAGGTGGCTAGAAGCAGAAACATAACAACAACTGAGAAGACATGATATTCAAACTGCCAGAGAAAAAGCCAAACAATGGAATGAGCCTATATGCTGCTCGCTATAAACAGATAGCTAACTTTCGCCCTAAATTCTTTCGCCTGCTGGTTTGGCAGCGCTTGATAGAAAACGAAGATTGCAAGCAGTATGTAAATGATTCCCCATATGGAGAAAACGTAGCCCGCGGGGATTATTAAAGTGGGATTCGAATCAGAAAACTGAGCAGTATTTCTGCCACCAATGATTGTTGTGCTGCTAGCCAACCCATTCACAACGACTATAACAATGGAAGCTGCAATGTTTAACCATTTTAAAAGGTTAGAATTAGTTGCAGTCATCTAAATCACTACAGTTGATATTTTATTGGTGGCGCTCTCCATTATCAGAGCAAAAAATGAGGCGGTCTGCGAAAACAGAGGGCTGAAGAAGTATATACGCCAGACATCGTTACCGCCGAAGTAGCCCGCAAATACTTGAGGAAGGGCGTGGAAGAGCAGAAGTCCCTTCCTCTTTAAGCATCTTGAAGCGCTCCGACGCTCTGAAATGCTAAAAACAAATGTGAAGGGTGTGAGGGGTCTATAAGTAAGTCGGTTATGACCGTGTCTTCACAGATGATCATGCTGCGCGTTCCCCAGATAGTGCTCCACGCCGATTTACTTGTATAACAGGAGGACCGCGTCTTTCTCAAATGGTGATTTAAAAGTCTGCCATCCGCCTCCTTCAATGGCGCTGTCTAAAATCGAGTGGCCATAAACCGGATGCATCCACTCCACTGTTAGCTTTTCACATGCATTTTGTAGATCTACTTTAATTTCCAAGTCTAATGGGGAATAGATGATGTAAGCTTCGTCGGGTTTAGCTAGACAATATCTTGTTGACGCTAACTCTGGAAGTGGAAGCATGTTTGCGAGGTTGAAGCGCGCCGCCAATTTGGCAGTGTTCCCCATGGCCCTACGTATCTCTTCAGCTTGCGGTATGTCTTCTGCTGGCGATATCCCAGCCCACGTTATTGTTCGATGAGATAAGCTGACTATCCTATCCATAAAGAGAACATTATGTCCCCGAGTGAAACTTTTCCAAACCCATTGGTGGTTACCTCCCTCACCCCATAAATGATCCGTATCGTTTAGGACAACTTTCAATCCGTCATTCACTGGCGGATCCTCCCTGTAGCCGCCTTCAGGATTTGGGGAGATCCAATCCGCCGGACCATTGAAAAGGTCAGCGTTGCTACCGCTCTGTTCACCGCCATACTGAAAGGTCATTCCCACAGGATGTTGCCTTGACTTCTCCGACTCATAAGATTTAATGAAGCGAATAAGATGATATTGCCACTCAGTTGAATACTTGCCAGCCTCGTTACAAACCTCGTAAAGAACATTATCAAACTCGCTGACGGCATCCACAACTTTATGAACATAAGCCTCTTGTAAGCTCAGCACCTCCGAGTTATTAAGAGTGTAGTAGTCTAATCGTCCACCATCCACATCATTCACATTGTTCTCTGAATGGAATGGGTGGAACCCCCAACCTTGAGCGGCAAATTGAGCGCAATGCCCCTCAAATAGCATGATTGACACGTAGATTCCTCTTTCAGCAGCCATCTCCACCCTCTTGTGGAGACGCCCAAAATATTGTTCATCAAATTTGCTTAGATCGAATTTAGGTTTCCCATCCCTAGCAAGTCCCGGACCCGTGCGCTTCCAAGGGTGAGGCTGACAGAACGAGAATGGTTTATCTAGGCTATACCGGAATTTCGGCATCTCCCAACGCCATAATCGAATGAAGTTATGGTTATAACTCTGAAGAAAATCTAAGTAGGCGGAAAAGTCGAAGGGAGAAGGCGGGTCGCTTATCCCCATATCCTGTAGGTTACACCAAGTATGGGAGCCGACAAAGTAAACAGCACGCTCACCATCACAAGTGAAGTACCGGGGGTTTCTCGGATGAAAATAAAGCGGGGTTTCCATGCTAAATCATCTGCCAAACCATATAATACGTCTTTGATTTAGAACTCATCTCAAAACTATTTAAGTCTTTCTTGATTATGTTTTGGTATGGAGTTTATTAGATCTTTG
>JAGTQL010000002.1:0-3903 GCA_018396555.1 Candidatus Bathyarchaeota archaeon
GGATAGTCTGGGTGTAAAGGTATCTGCGCAGTGCATTCTTTACTAATATTTTTGACTATAAGCTTCACCGGGTCCCATATGAAGAAGTATCTGTCGGCTTCACGGTCAATAATCTTCCTATTATATGCGTAGAGGTTGTCCCAGCTCAACGTTATATCAGCCGGTCTCGGGCCAATCTCAAGTATAAGCCTCCTTATGGCCTCCGGCTTTATACCCCTGCGCCTCAGGGCTAGGAAAGTTGCCAGCCTAGGATCATCCCAACCAGCGTATAATCCTTCTCGGACGCCGCGTAGAATCTTGGATTTGCTAAGCGAGGTGCCTTCAATTTTAAGCCTTCCATAATGTATCGCTTCAGGATATTCCCATCCTAGGTGGCGGTATAAATATTTCTGTCTTTCCTGGTTGGTCAGATGCTCCTTTCCGCGTATAATATGCGTTATGCCGATCAGGTGGTCATCCACGCCGCATGCGAAGTTATAGAGCGGCCAAACCCTATATTTTGAGCCAACCCTTGGATGCGGATGCCTCTTGGCATCTATAATTCTAAAGGCCGGCCAGTCTCTAACAGCCGGATTGGGGTGATCTAAATCGGTTTTTATCCGCATCACAGCCTCCCCCTCAGCGTAGGTTCCATTCAGCATTGCTTCCCATCGACGCATGTTCTCCTCGGGTTTAAGGCTTCGACAAGGGCAAGGCTTGCCGGCTCTAATCCTTTTACGGGTCTCATCTGTTGGGCATGTACAAATGTATGCATAGCCATCATTGAGCATTTTCTCAGCATAATCATAATATATTTCAATTCGATCGCTCTGAACATACTCCTCGTCTGGTAGGCAACCCAGCCACTCAAGATCATCCCTAATTAGGTCCATGAATTGTAACGAGGACTTCTTCAGCCTTGGATCGGTGTCCTCAAATCTCAGTATGAACCGCCCGCGATACATTCTTGCATATTCATAACTTAGAATTATCGCCCGCGCTGAGCCTAAATGTAATACGCAGTCCGGGTTGGGTGCGAAGCGCGTTGTAACGCGCTCATATTTCTCAATGTTTGGTAAGGGTGGAAGAACCTTTTCTTCAGCCTTTCCCCTCACTCTTTCCCTCGCAAGCGCCTCCGGCCATGAATCCCTAACTATCCTTATCTGCTCCTCAATAGGGATTTCATTAACTTCCTCAACTATCTCATCCACTAATCTGATAACTTCTTTAATTATACTTTTAAGCTCAGGCTTTTCACCTAGAAGCTTACCTAAAACAGGTTTACTTTGCGCCTTCCCATCATGGGATACGGCGTTTAATAGGGCTAATCTCCGTACGTCTTTTTTAATGGAATCCAGATTACTTGTTGGAACGCTCAAGCAGCGGCGCCTCTCAGAAGATTAAAGATTCGGAAGCATTAAATCTTCCTCTGGATTAAATATTCGGCAAGCATCTTAATTTTCTCTTTCGCCTCGGAGGGAGGGAGGATCTTCTCAATTTCCCTCCAGCTTTCCTCAACGATCCTCGCCGCTGTTGTCTTAGCATATTCGATGGCGCCATATTTCCTCATTATTTCCACGGCTTTTCTCTTAAGATTCTCATCCCTTGTGTGCATGCCAAGTATTTTTAGCAGTTCCTCCCTATCATCCTGCGCGGCGTTCTGGAGGGTATATATGACCATTAGGGTTAATTTGCCCTCAGTTATATCCATTCCAAGCCCGCCTTTACCTTTGGCAAACTCTTCACCAGCAATGTCCAGTATGTCATCTTGTATTTGGAAGGCAACCCCAATTGATTCAGCAAATCTACCTATCTTCTCAACCGCATCATTGCTGGCGCCAGCCAATGCGGCAGCCATCTTAGCAGCCATCCTCGCAAGCGTCCCTGTTTTATAGGCACACATCTGAAGGTAATTTTCCTCAACGATCTCATCTGCTGGAACTAGCCCTTTATGCCACGCTATGTCTATTGCCTGCCCGAGGCTTAAGTTTATCATCTCCTGAACATACACTTCATATATCTGCCTAGCCCTTTCCTGTGGGATGGCATCCCCTTTTTCACTAAAAACTATCATGGGCAGAAAGTACATAGCCTGAGAGAGATTTATGGCTACATCAACACCGAATATTTTATATGTGCATGGTTTACCCCTTCTCATTTCAGATGAGTCTTCAATATCATCGGCTATCAGGGTTCCATTATGAATAACTTCAGGTATTATGGCGAAGTCTAGTGCTTCCGAGGGTTCTCCGCCTAAAGCCTTATATATGAGTAGAAAGAGCGCAGGCCTCCATCTTTTGCCGCCTCTATCCAGAAATTCCCATAAAGGCTCGCTTATAGATCTGTTTACGGCCTCCAGGTCTAATCGATATTTCGGTGGTACAATTCTGAAAAGTAGCGATTTATCCGTAAATTTTCTTGGTACATACTTCTCAATGCGCTCATCTACCAATTTAGCATAGCTCTCAAGGATCTCCTCGACATTGTTTCCACTCATCTTTTAGGTTTCCTCCTAGCGTAAATTTCCGGATTAAAGCCTCTGGCTTTAAGCCACTCAGCGGTTCTGCCCAATATAACTAACGGAGCTTCCCTTAACTCCCCTATCGACGCAGCCCCGGCAAGAAACATGATGTTCTTCAAATGTTCTATGAGTGAGCGCAGGGTCTTTGTGACATCTTCATAACCTCTAGACGCAGACATCAATATTGGGCGGGCTAACCCGGCCATTGATGCCCCTAGGGCTATAGCTTTCGCCACGTCTAATCCGGATCTCAAGCCGCCTGACGCTATTACTGGTAAATCAACTGATTGAGCAACCTCAACTAGGCTTATGGCGGTTGGTATCCCCCAATCCCAGAGCAGTAAACCTAGATCCCGCCCGAAAGAGTCTCCCCGCTCCACAGCCCTATAATATTCAACGGCAGCCCAGCTTGTTCCGCCCGCCCCAGCAACATCTATGCATGCAACCCCCGCCTCCTTAAGACTTCTTGCAGTCTCAGCTGATATCCCCGAGCCGGTCTCTTTAACAATTACTGGAACATCCAACCTTTCCACCAGCCTCCTTATATTATCTATGACCCCGGAATACACCTTTTCTCCCTCAGGCTGAATTGCCTCCTGAAGCGGGTTCAAATGAATTGTTAGGGCATCGGCATTAATCATTTCAACCACCCTACTTATCTTATTAATATCGCATTCCCCTGCGATCTGGGGGCCGCCAATATTTGATATTATAAACGCCTTCGGAGCCTTCTCCCTAACGGCTGCGAATGTTTTTTCCATCTCTGGGTTTTCTAGGGCTGCACGTTGACTTCCAACGCCCATCCCTAAACCTAGCTCCTCAACAGCCTGAGCTATCGCAGAGTTTATCTCAAGAGCCTTTGATGTTCCACCGGTCATGCCCTCAACTATTATTGGAGCCGAGAATCTGTGGTTAAGGAATATTGTTTCAGTTTTCACATCGCTTAGATTCAACTCTGGCAACGCCTGATGTATCAGGAAGACTTCTTCAAAGCCCGTTGTTATCCCCCTTGCCTCAACATTCTTTTCTAGGCAGATTCTTAAATGATCCTCTTTTCTACTTCTTGTTATGTCGATTCATCTTCACCCCTTAACGATCCTAGTTCCCATAACATTTTTCCCGGATAATGCCCTGCAAATGTTGCCGGGTTTCAGCGCGTTCACAATCACCACTTCAATACCTTTCATAACTGGTAAAGTTAACTCAAAAATTTTCCCCCTCATCCCACCGGTTACATCAATAGCCCTGGAGCCGCTGACCCCTCCGACTAGTTTTTTAAGATCTCCAAGAGTAGCATGCTCAACAAGCTGAGCTGAGGGGCTGGTTTTTGGGTCGGAGGTGTAGAGGCCGTCCACATCCATGCCCACGATCACTTTTTCAGCGCCTAATTTAACAGCCAAAAC
>JAGTQL010000002.1:3916-25030 GCA_018396555.1 Candidatus Bathyarchaeota archaeon
TCTCCGGAGAGTATTGCAAAGCCTTTCTCATAATCAAGCACTGAGTCGCCGTATGAAACCGGTATGAAGCCCATGCTAATGGCATGCATCATTATGTCTAGGGGAAGATCATGTATTCTTCCATGCCTAGTTATAATAAATGAGGAGGGCGGTATGCTGAGGGCTGGAAGCCCCTTACCTATTAATGCCTCGACAATAAGCTTGTTCAATGACACCATGGCATTGTGGGTTTCGGAAAAGCCTATTAACTGATGCTTGCCTTTAAAGCCCTCAGCAATCTTATACTTAGCGGCTATTGAATGCCCGTAACCTCCACCGCCGTGAACGATCACTAGATGAGAGACTTTGGAGTCCGCTATCTCCCCAGCCAGCCTATTAATCGCCTCAGTATTCGGCGTTAAAACCTTATCTTTCACAGTTATGACTGAGCCGCCCAGCTTAAGCATCACGGGTTTACTCTTCAACCTTCACGCCCTCCAACGTCATCTCGGTGATGAAGGCTTCCCCACCAGCATGCCTAATGGCGTCTGCAACCCTATTAAGATCCATGCGTCTAGATAAGGCAATAATGCAGCCCCCTCCCCCCGCGCCGGTCAGCTTGGCACCTAACGCTCCAGCTTTCCTCGCCGCATACACGAGCCTCTCGATTTCATCGCTGGAGACACCGACAGCATATAGAAGCGCATGATTGATATTCATCAGATCCCCTAAAGTTTCTAGGTCCCCGCTTTCTAGCGCCTTAACCCCTAAGGCAGCTAGGTCGCCGCCGACATCCATGATCTTGTTAACTATAAATGGTTTTCGCTCTCTGAGCTTACTTACCCGAGAAACCATTTCACCAGTCACTCGTTCAATTTTAGTATCGCCAACAACAAGCGGCAGATCCACGTCTATGTTCAACCGTTCCATTCCTATGCTTCTACGATACATTAGGATGCCACCGTAGGTTGATATTGCGGGATCCACGCCGGAAGGGTTTCCATGAATAATCCTTTCAGCTTCGAAAGCTACCCTGAAAATCTCCTCTTTGCTGAGGTTGATCTCCAAGAGTTTTCCTAAAGCCGCGGCTGATGCAACAGCCACCGCGGCTGATGAGCCTAATCCGGAGGCAACCGGGATCCTTGAATCCACATGCAACTTAAACCCCACATTCTCACCTGATATGGATAGGAGTCTCCTTGCAATGGTGTATATTGGCTTAAGCTTGCGCTCCGCTTCCGTTCCTCCCTCAATAGGCTGATACCTGCCGTCAGATGAGAATATTCCTGAAATCCCCATGTTTTCAGATTTAACGAGGATCTCCCCATTCGCTCTAGGTCTGGCGGTTACGTAAGCCCTTTTATTAATGGCTATAACTATCGCTGGCTTATCGTAAACAACGAAATGCTCACCGAACAGTATGATTTTAGCGGGCGCTGAAGCCCTAGATTGCAACATCAACCGGTAATTCCCCACTTAAAATTTTTAAGCGGGTTTTAACTAAACCGTCACTTGGTTATCGCTACGGCAGCATAGCCGACGACGGCAGACATGTCGCCGGTTATATCTCCGCTTGTCTTATAGCTTAGGAGTTCAGCATTTTTGAAACCTAGCTTCTTCGATGCAACTATGAGCGACGCTATGGGACCATAGCCGCAGGCAGTTACATTATGTGATTCCAAAGTTGAATAAAAGAGTTCTTCGTCAAATTGTAATATTGCATTTATAGCCGCCCTATCCTTCTCGCTTGCCCTTTTATGAGGCTCATAATGGGTCATATCGGATGAGGCTATTATGACAACATTTCTATCCTTAAGAGCTTCAGCCAGCGCCTGACCGACCTCACGGGCAGTTTCAAGATCTTGCATCAAAAAACATATTGGAACAAACTTAAACGATCCGTAAATGTACTGGAGAAAGGGAAGTTGAACCTCTATTGAATGCTCATAGGCATGGGCGGTTTCATCAGCATCAATTATGCCCGAGCGGCGGAGAATTTCCCTAGTAGCATCACCATCTACCTCGCTGTCGCCCAGAGGCGTACGCCAAACACCTCGATCCATGATTGCAACGCCGCTTCCAATACCCTGATGGTTCGGACCTAGAATCACAAATAAATCGACGCGTCCATCATTAGCCAGCTGATAGTAAGCATTAGCAGCAACAGGTCCGGAATACACGTATCCGGCATGAGGACAGATAAGCCCGATGATTCTCCGCGGCCCATTCTCCTGAAGCTCTGGAAGCCTGCCTGGGCCGAACTTGTGAGTGAAGCATCCCTCTATTTGCCTTCTTAAAGATTCTTTTGAGCCAGCGTAGAAGCTCCCAGCATACCTCGGATACCTAACTCTGCTTGACAGCATTATTTTCCTCCCATAAATCAACTAAATTAAGTATTCTTAAAGGAAAATATAAAATATTAGCCTAAGCATGCGCTGTAAAGGAAACAGAAGTAGTGAATATTTAGCAAGTTTTCACTGCTTTACTCTTCTTGCTGCTGCGTTTTCTCAACGAGCTTAACCTCAAAATCATCCATAGAAACTGTGAGGTCGCCATCTGGCGGGATTTCATTTCTTTCGCGGAGTATCTGCCTGGCTAAAAGCCAATATATTACAGCAAGCGCTCTCCTACCCTTATTATTTGTTGGTATAACCAAGTCCACGTTTGTAAAATCGTTGTCCGTGCTACATAAGGCTACAACCGGTATGCCTACGCTTGTCGCCTCTTTAACGGCTTGAGCGTCAGCTCTGGGATCTGAGACCAATATAACATCTGGTTCAATTCTCTCTGGATAAAGTGGATTTAAAAGTAAACCTGGAATGAAGCGCCCTATGACTGGTGTCGCCCTTGTTACCTCACAGAACTTTGCAACAGGCTCCCTAGCGTACAACCTCACAGCTGTGGCAGTAACCTTAGGCGGGTCGAATCTGCTAAGGAACCTCGCTGCAACCCTTATCCGCTCATCAATTTTCTTTATGTCTAGGACGAAGAGCCCGTCGCTCCTAACTTTATAGATGAATGGCTCCATATCCCTCGTCTTGATTTTTGCTCCAATATGCACACCAGCTGAGAGCAGTATGTCATGTGATAAAAGCAGTAGCGTCTCAGTTGTTATGCCAGCTTCACTATCAGTCTTCTCCTTAAAAAACATTTTTCACTTCCCCTAAATCTTTATTCTAGCCATTCTCGCCCTATCGCCTAGAATCTCCTCGATGTATACGAGTTCATTAATCTTCGCTATGCGCTCCCCCCCAGCTACACCGGTCTTTATTATTGGGCAGCCGAACCCTACGGCCAAGTGCGCTATATGGAATGATGTTGTTTCGCCGGATCTGTGAGATACCACCGGAACATATCCGCTTTCCTTAGCCAATCTAGTTGTTTTCCAAGTATCCGTTAATGTTCCAACCTGGTTCATTTTAATAATTATTGCATTTCCAGCTCCTTCAGATACACCTGCGTTTAAGCGTTCCTCGTTCGTAACGAAAAGGTCATCGCCGCATATTAGGCAACCCTTAACCTTGGATGTTAGCTCGCTGAAACTCTCAAAATCATCCTCATGGAATGGGTCCTCAACGTAAATGAGATTATATTTTTTAATTAAACCTAAAATGTACTCGAGTTGCTCGCCGGAATCCCTCTCAACACCCTCATTTGCATATACGTAGCGCTGTCTGTTTAGATCCCAAAGCGATGAGGAAGCAACGTCTAAGCCGACCCTACATTTAAAGCCAATTTCGTTAGAGACTTCTTCGCAAGCTTTTGAGACAACTTCAAGCGCTCCCTCATTAGATATGTTTGGAGCCCAAGCCCCCTCATCCCCTCTCCCGCCAGTGAAGTATGGATCAACCCTAATCAGTAGATCCTTGACCCTCCTATGGATCCTAATGTTCGCTTCAGCAGCAGCAATAAAGTTAGGTGCGCCGATGGGTAAAACTAGAAATTCCTGCATGTCCGGAACCTTGCCAAGAGCATGTTTACCGCCGCCAAGAACATTGCCAAGCGGATAAGGCATGTTGCACGCTAAATATCCGCCTAAATACTGGAAGAGCGGCATACCGTACGAGTTTGCTGCTGCATCAGCAGCGGCTAAAGATACAGCGTAAGCAGTGTTTCCACCGATCTTCATGAAATTTTTGGTTCCGTCGAGTTCGTGGAGAATGTTGTCTATATCCTCCTGCTCATCGGCATTTAACCCTATAAGTTCAGGCGCTATTAGCTCCTCAACCTTCCTCACCGCCTCCTCCACGCCGCCAGGCGGGTAAGCAATCGCTTCAGCTTTCCCCTTGCTTGCTCCGCTGGGCGCGGAAGCCGCTCCAAAGCCATCAATCGTTGTTATTTCAACCTCTATTGTTGCTTCTCCCCTGCTGTTAAAGATCTTTCTCGCTCTTACATCCTCAATTACGGTTGACATTACTTCTCTATTCCTCCTCAGTTTCCTTCCTTCTTTCATAAAATTTTATGAGATCATCTATTACTTCAACATGCGATAGAAATATCCGCCGGCAGCAATAGCGTATTAAACCTAAACTGTCAAGAATCTTTTCCGGGCTCTCACCGCTTTTCACTCTTCGAGCGAATTCCTCCCATTTATCACCTATAAGTTTACCGCACGTGAAGCATCTCACCGGAATTATCATCTTCTCAATCCTTCCCAAAGGTAAGGTGATCTTCACCTATAACTCTTCTGGTCTCTAGCCCTAGCGCCCGGCCCGCCAAACTTTTTAGGTTCTTTCCTTCTAGGGTCTCCGGATATTAAAGTTCTGTCAAGCTTCAAGAATGCTGACTTTATATGGGTGCTTCTCGTCCATTTAACCAGTGCCCTAGCGATTGCCATTCTAGCCGCTTCAGCTTGACCCATAAATCCGCCGCCCTCTACCTTAACATTTATATCTAGGTTCTTCCACGCTTCCTTTCCAGCATTAATTAGGGGCTCAAGGATTTTTAGGCGTGCAACCTCAGGTTCATATATCTCAACCGGCACATTATTTACGCGTATCCTTCCCGTTCCAGGCTTCACGGTTGCCTTTGCAATTGCAGTTTTCCGTTTTCCACTTACAACCAAAACTTTCTTCGCCGTTGAACTTGACATTACTATTCACCTATCCTTTAATGGCTTGAGCCATTTCGGAAACAGTTATGTAGCGACCCCTTAACCTGCTTACATCAGCTTCAGAAATAGTTTCCATGTTTTTACCCTTAAATTCTTCAGGAATACCCACATACACCCTCAATCTTTTGAATGCTTCCCTTCCACGCGGGGTTTTATATGGTAGCATACCGCGTATAACTTTTTTAACAATATTGTCTGGTCTTCTGGGGTGAACGGGCCCCTTTTGGGGATGCCCAACTCGAAGAAACTCACGTTTTTCCCGGATTATACTGAGCCTTTTACCCGATATTACGACGTTTTCAGCGTTCACTATGATGATTTTCTCGCCGCTGAGAAGTCTTTTAGCAACTATGCTGGCCATTCTCCCAAGGATTAAACCCTTGGCGTCAATTATGGTTGTACTACTATTGCTAACCGCGCGCATCTGTAAATCACCTAATTATTTTAACATTAGAACCTTTAGGGTTCGCTTTTATTAATTCAGGTATGGATAAACATTTCCCCTTTGCCTTAATTATTTTCTGGCGGGCCTGATCCGAGAAGTCGAGGGCTGCAACCTTAACTGGGTGGGTTATTAATCCGGCGCCTAAAACCTTGCCGGGAACAACAACTTCATCACCCTCTTTTGTGTAGCGGTTTATACGGCTTACATTAACGGCTATGCGTTTTCTTCTAGACTTCGCCAGGTTTTCAGCCACGGTTTTCCATATGCTGGCTTCATTCTCCTTAGCGGCCTCTCTTAAAAAGCATATCAGCCTTATAAGCTCCGGATTATTGATTTTAAGATTTTTCAATCTCATCTGATAAACCCTCAATCTGGCTTATAAATTCAGAATATTTATCTTCATAAATCTTTAGCGCCTCAAATATTATTCGTTCAATAGGTAAGACGCCTGTTGACTCAACATAGAATATGAATTTATCCTCATCCCAGCTCACTTGAATTGGCGGAGGCTTCTTCTCGCAAACCCTCACGCAGTCATTGCATAATATGCATTCCGTTTCCTTCACAATCTTTATGCTGCCGCCTTCTTTAGCGAGAACCCCCTTCGGGCAGATTTCAACGCATTTCCCGCAGGCATCGCATGTTAAATTGTCTATCTTAAGCATTGGCGCATATCTGTAAATGCAAGATGAGACGGGCTGCCACTTAGCATGTTCCCTCCCCCTGCCAAGCTTCGCATATGCTTCAAGCCTTATCTTTTGCCCAGTTGCCAACTTGACTATTGGGATTTTATCGCTCACAGGTACCACCCTGGGGTCCTCTGGAATTAAGTCGCCGGAATATACTATGCGAATGCCGTTCTCCGCCTCAACATTGAGGGTTAAGATCGCCCTGCAGCGGCTGCATCCAAGATCGCTTTTACAGATGCATTTCTCCGGAAGATTATATGAATCCAGATCTGTTTTAAGGGGGATTAACCCTAATCTTAAAGCGAGGATTTCATCGTGAAGAACCGATGAATTCTCATATATTATTATATCATCCATGGCCATCGTGGGAACTTCTGAGAGGATTATTCTCCTAAGCGTATTCGCTAATGGAGCATTTATTCCCTCCACTATGAAACGCATAGATAAATCATTTTTCTCAAGCAGGTTTACACGCATGACTTAATCCTCTATGGAGCGATGAACGTTTTCTCATAGAGAGCAAAGAGGGATATTTCAATCTTTCCTTTCTACACGCTTCTATAGGGCTAAACTCTTCTACCCCTACGCCCGCCCTTACGCCTAGTGCCATCGTGGGGTATGGGAGTGGTCTCTTCTATACGCCCAATCATCCTGAAACCTGCCCTGGCTAAAGCCCTTATGGCCGCCTGGGCTCCGGGACCGGGCGTTCTCGGTCCTGAGCCGCCTGGTGCACGGACCTTTATGTGTATAGCGGTTATCCCTTTATCCTTCGCTAAGCTGGCTGCATATGCTGCTGCCCTCATAGCCGCATATGGTGATGACTCCTGTCTATCAGCCTTAACGAACATTCCTCCAGATGCCCTTGCTATTGTTTCCGCCCCTGAAAGATCAGTTATGTGAACTATTGTATTATTATAGGAGCTGTATATGTGAGCTACCCCCCATTTCTCCTCTTTCCTACTGCTCACCTTATCCTTCACCTCCGCTGGATTTAGATGATGCCTCTATAACTAGCCTCAATGGATGCTCTGGATTGCTGAACGGGCTTGTAGATGAGTACATTATGCTTTTCTCTTTCTCCTTACTTACGATGTAGCTTGGGGAATAGACCGCCCTGCCATTTACGGCTATGTGTCCATGCGTTATCAGCTGGCGGGCTTGATTGGGAGTTTTAGCTAATCCCCTTCTAAAAACTATCGTCTGCAATCTTCTCTCAAGAACATCTTCAACAGTCATATCTAGAACATCGTCTAATACGGCGTTCTCAGATAAAAATCCTAAGCGCTTAAGTTTCCCTAAAAGCTCCGCCTCAAGTTTAGATCTTCTCTCAGTTGGCATGCTCATTAAAGACCTAGCTACGCCTCTAAACTTTGAAAGCATCGTTTTATGGCGCCAAAGTTCACGTTTATTCCTTAAACCATACTGCCCAAGCAACACAAGTTCGCTTTGAAGTATGTCGCTTCTCCATGGGAATCGAGGGGTCTCATATTTTTTCTTGGGCTTCTTAGGGTCTCCCACAGCCGTCACCTCCTGACTTTAGATTTCGACACACCCACAGTTTTACCAGCTCTACCAGTGGTTTTAGTTCTTTGGCCCCGAACCTTAAGCCCGTAAGCATGGCGGTAACCACGCCAACACCATACGCTCTTTAATCTCTCTACGTCAGCCTTAACCTGCAAATCAATATCTGAAGAAATTAGATGCAGATCCTTCCCGGACTCTATATCCCGGCGGCGATTAAAAAGCCAGCTTGGGATACCGTAATCGGGAAGGTTTCTAATAATTTCTTCAATTTCATCAATTTTCTCATCAGTTAAGTAACCTGCCCTCGTTTCAGGTGAAATTCCGGCTTTCTCAGCAATTATGTATGCAAGCCTTATGCCCACGCCTTTAATATCGCTTAGAGCGTCCACTACATTTTTCATTCCATCAACATCTTTATCCACTATGCGGACGATATGTCTGAATCCAGTTGACATTTTCAGTTAAGCCCTCTGTGAAGGTTTCCGCAAATAACAAGGAAAGAACACTTTTTTATTTAAATATATCGCCTCGGTTCTGTTAACTTATCGAGTGGTGGAAAGCTTAAATAGCGCCCAGAAGGATTATTCTTGCGCTGACAGTTAAGGCAGTTCAGTTCAAGCGTACGAAGCCCATAGACAGCTTGCTGGAAACTTTCCGAAACATGGTCAACGAGGCTGTAAGGGTCGCTTCAGAGCGAAGGATTACGTCAAAGTTCAAGCTCATTAAGACAGTTTACGAACCGTTCAAACGTTATGGCTTACATAACCACTATACGTTAAACGCCTGTGAAGTGGCTTGCGGACTTATCAGAAACAGAAGAAGGAGGAAAACGCCATATATTAAAAGAGCATTCCTGAAGCTCGACAACCAAACCTTCAAAATACATGGTAGCATCCTCAAAATCCCCCATGAAACCTAGACAGTTTATCGAGATACTTTTAAAGATGGGCGAATACCAGAGGCGATTCCTGTCTGATCCCACGCTCAAGGTAGGCTCGATCACCGTTACTGCCAGCACAGTTACGGTAGTATTCTCAAGGACTGTCAAGGTAATCGAGCCTATGGGATAAGTGAATATCGACACAAACGAACGGAGCCTCGACTGTGCGACCAGTAAAGGGGAGCTATTCAGGTACGACTTAAGTGAGCTGTCTAGGCTTCACCACGTCTACTTCGAGAAACGCAGAGCCATTCAAAGGATGTTCTGGGGCGACCGTAGGAAGTTTCAAAGGCTTCAAGCCAAATACTGCGAGAGGGAGAGGTATCGAACAGAACATCTGTTACATGGGATCAGCAAAGACATTATTGAAAGAGCTAAGGAAAACCATTTTGGAATACTCTTAGAGGATTTAAAGTATATCAGGAGGGCTAAAGACTTGGCTCTAAATAGGTTCAACGGCAAGGTTCAGCCCGTCTCTAGACACATTAAGAGGCTGAAGCGGAGGCTGAACACATGGAACTTTAGAAAATTGCAGAGCTACATTAAATATAAAGCTAAATGGGAGGGGATCCCCGTCAGCTATGTTGACCCGTGGGGCGCCTCCCAGATTTGTCCGATATGTGGCTGTAGAGAAAAGCCGAATGGACAACTTTTAGGTGCCCAAAATGTGGATGTATGGAGATGAATAGGCATCTGAACGCCGCCATTAACATCCTTAAAACTCAAGATGACACGGTGTAGGTTCGCCGTGGATAGCCTCTCACATGTAGCTGTGAAGCGTCCCTTAAATAAGGCGTGAAGCAGAAGAGGGGAAGTTAACCACCCGATAAGTTAGCAGAACCATCGCCTCAATCAGCGCCTGAGCCAAAATATATTTATTAGATTCGCCCTAGAATATTATAGGGATGACCTTGGTTTCAGCATGCGTCTTAATTAGAACCGAGCATGGCAAATTTGAGGATGTGGTTAAAGCGTTAAACCAGATAAAAGGGGTCAAAAAGGCTTTTCCAGTTCTAGGAAGATACGATGTTGTAGCTGAAGTTGAAGCCGCAGATATGAAAGAGCTAGGTTCAAAGGTTCTTAGGATGAGCAGACTGAGCGGCGTGGTTTTCACTGAGACCCTTATAGAAGTGGAATATTAGGGCTTGAGGAGGTAATGTGATGTTAAATGCTTGCATCCTCTTAAAAGTTATTCCAACAAAAGCTGAATCTATTCTTAACTCTATAAGGAAAATCGAGGGCGTTAGAAAAGCATATATGACCTATGGTAGATTCGATATGGTTGTTTTCTTAGAGGTAAAGGATTACGCGGAGCTTAGAAGCGCAACTACGGCGATAAATAGCATCAACGGTGTGAGAAGCACGGAAACCCTTGCAGAGGCTTAGACTAACCTGACTGAAGCACAGCACGATGCCCTCTCCATACTGGTGTTCCTCAATGATATTTTTTGTAGCCTCAAAAGCTGACCTGGCCGGATTAAACATAGCTAAAAGCCTCCTAAAACTGCTCAATTTCAGGGAGACCGATGAAAAATTCTGCGGGAACACTGTTTACTCGGCGATTACTCAAAATTCTGAAGAGGCTAAGCTAGTGTTTACTGATGATGAGCCGGTGAACACTCAAAACTTGCCATATCCGAAGAATTTGAGAATGGTCATTTTTATATCAAGACATAGTAGTAGAAGCGGAACCCCAACGCTTTCTGTTCATACTCCTGGAAACATCGGTGAGGCGGCTCTCGGGGGGCTTCCGAGAAAGGTATCCATATCGCCAGCAAGCGCTATGAAGGCGGCTCTTGTTGAAATGAAAAAGTCTCGGGATGAAATGGATCTTCCTTATGAAGTCTCATATGAATGCACGCATCACGGTCCATCTCTTGATATTCCAGCGATGTTTGCTGAGCTTGGTAGTTCTCCGGAGCAGTGGCGCGATGTTAAAGCGGCTGAAGCAGTTGCAAGGGGCGCTGTGGCAGCGGCTGTAAATAGGGAAATTTACCCGGCGATTTTAGGAATTGGCGGGCAACACTACAATGAGAAGTTTACTCGAATAGCCTTAACAAGTAATGTAGCTTTCGGGCATATGATTCCAAAATATGCTCTGCCAAATTTTGATGAGTATATGCTAAGACAATGCATCATAAAAACTGTTGAGCGCATTGAAAAGATCCTTTTTGATTGGAAGGGGATAAGAGGCGCTGATAAGGAGCAGCTAATTAAACTTTTAAAAACTATGGGTTTAGAAATGGATAAGGTGTAATATCCATTTACCTTTTTCTTTACTCAGCTGCTCGCCTGTCCCTTCTCCTGAACCTTCGCCTCTAAAGTTAAGGCTTCAATATGCGCTCTTCTTATCAGCTCTGGAAGGGTCTCTGGCAAGAAGACGCCGGCGTTTATAGCGAGGTTTCTTGCTTCAGAAACTGCTTTACTTAGTAATATTATGACTGCTTCATGGGTTGGGTAAGCTGCATTTACAGCTAGGTTTAGGGCTTGAACATAGGCTTCTCCAATATTTTTCTTATACTCTTCAATATCTAATTGCAGATCGCTCTCCGCGAGAACTGTTCCCTCATCATACGCTGCTTTAAGCGATAAACCAAGTTCTATCGGTTTGATTCCCAGCTTTGATAGGACAGATGCGAGGCTCTCGTTTATCACCGTCCCCTTCTTTGCAACAACGGTTTCCCTGCTGACCCAGACGCTCCCGCTTTCTATACGCGTCGGTATCCCAACGGCATTCAGCTGGCTAATAATTGGACCTGGCGGAAGCCCCGTATTTCCTGCCTGAACAACAATGTCTTCAGTCGCTATATCTCCCGCCTTCGCAGAAGCCTTCACTTTGCTTTTTTCCATTAGCAGCGCAAGTTTAAATGGATTATAATTTGTAAATATATATAAATTTGAACCCTGCATAAACTCCTTAAGCTTCTCCGCACATTCATTTTCTCCAAGATCCCTAAGTGCTCTTTCAACCAACGTATTCTTATAAACTTTCAAGTAGGCGATTTCCTCCATTTTCCTCCTTATCTCCTGCAGCTGCGTTGCCCTAACCTTATGTAGGTTGGCAACCCCCAATATGCGGTACCTTTTCATCAAAGCCTTTATCTCATCAATTTTCTCGGACTTCTCAAGTAATGTTGACCGCATCTGGACTAGCATTTTTAATCCTCCTTAATCTTGACTTTTATCGGAGGTCCCATGGTCGCTTTAATATAAAGCGAGGAAACATTCTTTATTCCTCTCTTAAGTTTTCCCTCAATTCTCCTTAGGACAGCCTCAACATTATCAATTATGTCATCGTCGCTCATGTCTTCGGTGCCGACACGGCAGCTTAAAACCGGCTGCCCGCGGGCTCTAACACTTACCAGTTTCTTGTGCCTCTCAATTTCACCCTCTATGTTTGCTGTTGGAGGTATGGGCGTTGGCATTTTACCCCGTGGTCCGAGGATTGCGCCAAACACTCTGCCAACTATTGGCATTAGGGGCGCTGTTGCGATAAATGAATCTGCTTTATTCGCTATCTGCCTCTGCTTTTTCTTATCGCCCACCAAACTCTCAATTTCCTCCCTTTCTAAAACCATGTCTGCTCCAGCTCTTCTCGCCCTAAGTGCAGCGTCTCCGGAGGCAAACACACAAACGCTTACTTTTTTACCTAAGGGATGAGGCAGTTCAATGGTTTCCTGAATTCTGTTTTCAGGTTTCTTCAAATCTACATCTTGAAGGTTTATAATGAGCTCTATCGACTGATTAAAGTTCCTTTTAGGCGTTCTCTCCCTCAGCTCTTTAAGGGCTTCTTTCAAATGTTTTCTTTCTACAGACATTTCGATCTCAGCCTAGAGACTAGAGAAATATAAATCGTTGAAATAAAAATGTTATTGTTTACGCCGCCTTATTGATGCTTTCAAATAGGCCATCATATTTTCCTTCATCTATTTCTTTAAGAGCATCCTTCGGGTTCTTACCCTCAATCGTGATGCCCATGCTGACGCAGCTACCTATGATTTCTTTAACAGCGGACCTGAGATTTTTTGCTAAGAGCTCTTTTCTCTTTATTTGCGCTATCTTTACGATCTGCTGCATAGAGAGGTTGCCAACCCTTTCAACATTGGGTTTACCTGAGCCCTTTTGTATCTCAGCCTCCTTAACGATCAGGGCTGAGGTTGTCGGTATTCCAACAGAAACCTCAAAGGTTTTAGTTTCCGGATCAACCGTCACCCTCACGGGAACCTTCATTCCAGCATATTCTTTTGTTAACTCATTTATCTTGTTCACCACTGCCATCACGTTTAAGCCTAATGGGCCTAAAGCTGGACCTATTGGTGGGCCAGCAGTCGCTTGCCCTCCACTGATCACCAGCTCAACAACTCTCTTTTCAGTCGACAAAATTATTACTTCTCCTTCTTCCCTTTCTCTACTAGCTTAACATAATCAGCATAGACCGTGACTGGCAACGTGAAAGTTGCCTCCAGCAACTCTATTGTTATCTCCTCCTTAGCTTTATCTACATCCGTTATCTTGGCTCTCATCCCTTTAAATGGTCCTCCAATAACCTCAACAACATCATTTATATCTAGTTCCTCGATAGCTGGCTTCAATGAGATGTACTTTTCAACCTCGGAGAAGGGTAGAATGCCAGGTATCCTGGATTTAACATGTTTAATGCCTGTTACTGCTCGCTCAACAACATGCGGGTTATCAGCCTCAACAAATATGTAGCCCCTTAGGTTTTCAGGTATAAGTATAGCTTTTATCGGTATTGCATTTACCTCAACCCGTCCCATCACAATTTTAGCAACGTTTTTTTCCTGACCGACTGTTGTGCCAACCGTATAAAATCTTGCTTCTTCTCCACTCAAGATTTCACGCACCGGGTAAGGGTATGCTGGCCCTAATGAAGCCTGCGAGCATGTATATTACGAAACCCAATAGGCCAATTATGAGCACGCCTAGAAAACATATTTTTATAGATAGCCAAAGCTCATCTCTACTAGGCTTCTTCGCAAATTTAAGCAGCCTCATGCTCGCCTTAATGAATGAGACTAAACCCAACCTAATACACCATTCTAGTTATTCAACAAAGATAAATGGACGTATAAAAGCATAGCGCTCAATCTTGACTTCTTAAACTTTCTACAGCACAAGGTTGGATTGAAGGGAAAACCCTAAAAAGCCGCAAATGCGAGGTTGCTGAATATCCGACGTGCGGATGCATCACTTTACTCAAATATTCGAAGATGGTGATTTACAACTTCCCCAGCGAGGTACGCAGCATAATTTTTGCTCATAAATCCTTCGCCGACAAGAAAATCTTCATGCTTCTCAAGCAGCTCGCGTATTGCCAACTCAATGTTCCTCCCTCCTTCGTCCTCCCTCCTTGTCATGCGTGATTTTCTCATGGAATTCGCTATCCTTACATAGCGCGCAATATCGAATCCACAATTGCATTCCCTTAACACGAGTAGCCAACGTATCGTCACATTCAACTATAGGCATAATGTCATCGATTTTCTCTTCTAGGGTGTAAAGTTCATCAACAGCCTTTCGCGCTGGCTTTTCAAACATTAGACACTCAATTTTCTCCCTTAAATCATGCATCAAATTTGCCGCTGGCCCATAGTAATGCTTAAAGAAGTCTGCTCTTGCAGCCTTTAGGTCAATATGTGGGTTCCATAGTAGCCTATGAAAGAGCCATCGTGAGAGCGGGTCTGGAAACCATGCGTCGGCAGGCGGATTGCGGTCGAAGAATCCCTCAAAGCCCTGTTGATGATAAAACTGCAGATCCATTCTATGACGATATCTTAAATACGAATGGTCCGCACTGTCCCCCTCCCCTTGGGCGCGGTGCATAGAGGAAATCCATGCTACCTCCTTCATCAAGTAGGTTAACATATACGGGAGGCTCTTCACTACCGTGATATGCTATCCAGCCTAAGACTCCGCGCCAATTGCGCTCATTTAACCTACGTCGGACCTCATTCTGAACATGTAGATACCAGTCTGTGGCATGCTGATAGTCGCCTGTGGAGAATCTAGTAACGCATCTGTTACATTGGCATAATGCAATCTGCATTGTGTCTGCAGACCATATGTTTACATAATCTGCATCATGGCATTCGGTCATAATCCAGTTTACAGCATTCTCAACAAACCAATCGAAGGCTTGCGGATTTGAGAAGCAAAGCGATTGACCGCCCTCCCTGTAGTGCCAAGGCGGATTAAGATGTCTCACACGTTTTCATCAAGCGGCAACCAAACTTCACGCCCCTTATAATCCATCTTCTCCGGCTTACGTCCATCGGGGAAGAATCGCATTCCGATTAGAAGAGGACAAAGATGCCCCCAAGTATATGTTTTCAACCCCAATTTTTTAACTCGCTGCTGACCTTCGCATATGGATATGTAGGGCATGAAGTTGAATCCCCATTTAATCTGCTGCTCAGGTGTGCCGCTTGACGGTATGCGATTTATAAATACGGGTTCACAAATAATGTTCAGCGTTTTCGGCAAGGTTAGTGTGCCATATTTCGGCACAATTTCACCTAGGGGTTCAGGTCCATAAAAGCGGCAGCCCAGCTGTTCTAATAGTGCATAGGCGCCATAGATGCATCCGCGCTCCTCAGAGGCTTCAATTATAACATCATCGCCCCTCACATACACGACGTAGCCGTCATGTTTCACTGAGCCCGTGCTTACATGAAAAACGATGCATGATTCCTTTGAGGAAGTCTTCTTCTCAGCAATTGGCAGCTCAGCATTGCTCATCTGTTGCACATAACGTTGCAGTTCGCTGGCCGCATAAGCTAAGGTTCCCTCATTTGGCGCTATTATGCTCGCCTGGCTCGCCATCTAAAACTAATACGATTTCATCTTTTACCAATTGAAACATCTTAATTAATAAGTTATCCTTTCGAGCGAAAAAGTTATCGATTCCACAAAGCAATAAGAGCTTGTTAATAGAAAGAGATGGTTATGCCAGTCTTCCCTCGTCTTCTTTCAGCATATGGATAACTGGGAGATGGTATAGGCATTTTTTCTCACATTCACCGATTGGGTGCAGCTATTCACCTTCACCCGCAGCTTAGAATACTGATCTACGGGTCCAATTCTTTATACCATAAAAAGTATAGTAAACATCCCATCTCAGAATTGTAGGTATATCTGGCCCCTTCGGGGCATAGCATGCATAGTCCACATTCCCTACAGAAGGGTTCAGGAGGGATCTTTCCGAACTTGTAAGCTTCCTTCTCGTCCGGAGTAAGGCCGTCAAAGTTGACCGCCCTCCGCCTACTGACGTCCCACAGTAAGTCCTGAGCTATGTAACCATCGCCAGGAATGTTCTATAGTTGATGGGAGGCATCAATAATCCGCAATTCCGACTCAACCACATCTTCTTCTGTTATCCTTTCGTTTTCTCCTCCGTCATCAAGCTATTTCACCAAATGGCCCATCATGTTTTAATTTTTCGCTCTTCTTCCTCGATTTTTCTGAGCCTGTTTATCGATATGGCTGTGGCTCTTATAGATTTGTCCTCAGAAACGCAAGAAGGAGGCTAGCTCTAAGCTGGCATACAATTTGTTTAAGCCTTAAATATTCTCTGAAAAATATTGTAACTGGTGTTATCCTTTGAAACTGGTTGTTATAGGAGCTGGTAGCTTAGCATTTACGCCTGGATTGTTGGCTGAAATCGCTACCTCAGAGGTTTTCAGAGGTGCGGAGATAGGGCTTGTAGATATAGACGAGGAGAAGCTCGAGATTGTTAGGAAAGTGGCTTCGAGAGTTATAGGGAAAACCGGGGCTGAATTAAAAATTGAAACCAGCTTGGACAGGAGAGAGCTGCTTAAAAACGTGGATTTTGTAATCATAACGATAGCCGTGGGCGGGGTTAGAGGCATTGAAACGGATGTAAAAATTGCTGAGAAATATGGTATATACCACACTATCGCGGATACGGTTGGTCCAGCGGGCTTCTCAAGGTCCCTTAGGCATATACCGCCAATGATAGAAATATGTAGGGATATTGAAACACTATGCCCAAACGCCGTTGTTTTTAATGAGGCTAATCCACTAACCACCTTATGTAGGGCTGCTAGGAAAATGACTAGGGCTAATGTTATAGGTTTATGTACGGGAGTTAGGGGACCAAGGCGCTTTATACCGGGAATAGTCGGGTGCAAACCGGAAGAGTTAACGTTCATATCCGCGGGGGTTAATCATCTCACATGGATTTTAGAGGCGCGCGCAAATGGGAGGGACGTTTACTTAGAGTTTAAGCACAGAATCAAAGAGTTGAGAGATGAAGCCCTTAAGCATAGTAAACCCTTCCACGCTTTTGTTTCAGTGGAGCTTATGGAGACCTTTGGGCTCTATCCTGTTCAAGGCGACCATCACGTCGCCGAATTCTTCCCATACTTTATACGCCCGGAAACAGGTTATGGGGCAAAATATGGGCTTAAACTCTTCCCAGGAGACACCATATACAGCGAAGAATGGAGACATAATGTATGGAAGATGGTTACGGAGTGGGCTGAAGGCAGGAGGCCCATCAAAGAACTCATAGAGCAACATAAAGGTGTAACTGAGCACTCGTTCGCATATGAACTTATGGAAATGATCATTAAAGGCGAGAGCAAATTCTTTGAGGGAGTTAACATACCTAATGCCGGATGTATTGAGGGGCTCCCGAAAGAGGCTATCGTTGAGATTCCGGCGGTAGTAGGCCCCCTCGGATTTAAGGGTTTACACATAGAGAGATTGCCAAGAAGCATCGAGGCAATACTGCTGCATAGAATTATCCAGCAGGAGCTAACTGTTGAGGCAGCTCTAACTGGAGATAGGCAAATTGCCCTCCAAGCATTATCTCTAGACCCTATGGTTCCAACGATAAGTGTGGCTAAAAGCCTCCTAAACGACTATATTGAAATAAATAAGCAGTTTTTACCACAGTTCTAGGTGCTGCTTGGCGCGCTCATCATCAGCAGATAGGCATCTATGCTTTATAGAATTTACATCCCCTATAGGGCTCTAATGGGTACCCCCGACTCTCCCAATACCCTAACTTCTCATTCTCTGAAACCTCTACCCTATAAACCCATTTGGCCCACTTGTAACCGTATAATCCAGGCGCCACAAGCCTGACCGGATATCCGTGCTCTAGGGGTAATGGTACAGCGTTCATTTTTAAAGCAAGCATGACGCATGCGTTTTCCACATAGCTTAATCTATGATTCGTAGAATATCCGTCTAAAGAATGAAATAGTATTGAAGAAGATTCTTCCTTTACCCGCGCCAAGTCCAGAAGATTACTAACGGGTACACCTTCCCACTCAGCAATCCCCATCAAGGGACCCCCTGGGGAATTATCATAGCACTCAAGTATTTCTGTAAGTTTAATCTGAGGCATAGCCGCTAAATCATCATATGTTAACACTAAAGTTTTCTCAACATTCCCCTCAACAGTTAAACGCCAATCTTCAAGGTTTACCCTAGGGATTTTACCCTTCTGAATCTTGAAAAACTTCTCTATTGGCGTTAAAGACACATTCAATATTCAGACCAGCCTGTGAACAGTGATTAATAAAAGTATTTTCCCTGCTATAACTTAAATATTTTCGTAAGATACCTTCTTCATGTATGTCTTCAGCTGACACCGCTGTTAGGGTCTTTAGGCAGCTTGAACCGGAGGACGTAAAGATACTGGCAACCATAGAAATTGATTTGAGCCGTCATAGGTTCGTTCCAGAGAAGGATATACTGAAACTCAGCGGTTTAGCTGAGAAGGAGACTAAGTATCGTCTTGAAAGACTTAACGCCTTAGGTTTAGTCTATCGCTGGACAGGCCCATATATAGGTTATGTGCTGAATATGGCTGGATATGATTGCCTGGCCATAAATGCTCTTGTAAAGGCCGGCATCCTAGAATCTTTTGGTAAACCATTAGGCGTCGGTAAAGAATCAGATGTATACGACGCTTTAACCCAGAGAGGTGAAAGGATTGCTGTCAAGTTTCACCGCTTAGGCAGAACAAGTTTCCGGCAGACAAGAAGGCTTAGAGGCTACCTGCTTAATAGAAGGCATGCCTCATGGCTTTATCAATCACGCTTAGCCGCTGAGAGGGAGATCGAAGCATTAAGACTTGTCTATCCATGCGGGGTCTCCGTGCCTAAACCAGTGGGGCATAATAGGCATGTAGTGGTTATGGGGATGATCGACGGTGAATGCCTATTTCGAATAATGGAGCTAACCAATCCGGAGGCGATATTGAATAAAATCCTGGAAAATGTTCGTAAAGCCTACATTGAGGCTGGGGTCATACATGGAGACCTAAGTGAATTTAATGTTGTTTTAACACCTGACCAGAATGTTCTGATAATAGATTGGCCCCAGTTTATTAAAATAGATCATCCTAATGCCGACATGCTCTTGAAGAGGGATCTTTGGAACATATTAAAATTCTTCAGAAGAAAGTTTGCGGTGACAAGGGATTTAAGCGAAACATTAAGTTACGTTAAAAAAGCGTAGGGGAATGAAGCGCACGCTTATATCAACGATAATCTTGACGACTGAATGAGGCCCTCAATAGGAGAATTAAAAAGGCACTTCTACAATAAAACTAAATGTATGTCTAAGAAATCTGATATGAGAAAATTAATAGTTGGTGTTGATCCGGGTTTAAACTGCGGCCTAGCGGTTTTAACATTTGACGGCGCGCCAGTGCTGATTGAAAGCCAAAGAGGCTGGTCTCTGACAAAACTTATAGAGAGGATTGTGGACCTAGGTGAGCCGTCAATAATCTCCAGCGACGTTTCGCCAGCGCCGAGTTTTCTTGAGAGGCTTTCAAAGAAGCTTAACGCTGTACTCTTCGAGCCGGCTATTTCCATGAGCGTTGAAGAAAAACATCAGATGACTCGTGCATACATGGAGCGCTATAATGTTAAAGTCAAAAATATACATGAGATCGATGCCCTAGCTGCTGCCCTCAAAGCCTATCAGCATTACAAGAACAAGTTTGAGCAGATAGATGCTAAACTAAAAAATGTTGAGGGTGACCTCTCGCCGGATAATGTGAAGGATTTGGTTGTTCGCGGATATAGCATAGCAAGGGCTGTAAAGTTTCTTCGAGGATTAAGCGCATCTAAGACGTTAACCACCGTAAGAAGCGGTTTTTCCCAGGAGGAGAGATTTAGAAATCTAGTTAAAGAGCTGGAAGAGAGGCTTATGCTTGAGAGAGAAAGAGTTAGGCTCCTAAAGGATATAAATAGGGAGCTGCACTTGAAAATAAAAACGCTGAATGCGGAAATTGAAAAATTAAAAGAAACTTTAAAGAATGTTCGCAGTGAACAAACAGCTCAGATAAGGCGTGAAAGAGAATACCGGCGGCTCGTTGAAGAGATAACTTCTCTTAAAAGCAAAATTTCAGAGCAAGAATCCCAGATCGAAGCATACAGGCAGGCGCTTGCCCATTTTCAGCGTTTAAGCGATCTCGAGTTAAAGGAAGGCTTAACCCTTCTGAAGCCCATAGAGTCCTTCACGAAGGATGGTCTGGAAAAATCATTTAAACTATATAATATTAAAGCTGGGGACAGTGTCTTCATTCTCGACTCAAGCGGAGGCGGATCTGCGACGGCAGAGTTACTTTTGAGGAGAGGTGTAAGAGCCATTATAGCTAGGGGAGCTATGTCATATCAGGCCCTTGAGATATTTGAGAATTATCATGTGCCTGTGATTCCAGCGGACAAAATAAACATAAGATGGATTGAAGGCTTGCCTTACGCTGATCCGGAAGAGATGAAAAAATTGATTAGGGAAGGAAAAACTATGAAGGCATCTGATAAATTTGAGATTTTAAAAACCATTCTGGACGATAATCTTAAAGAATTAAGTGATGAAAAGATAAAAAAGCAGTGATTCCACGGTTTTCAGCACACATGCTAAGCCCCGCAAGACTTTCATATCCCAATGAAACTAATAATAATATTATAGGTGGTCATGATGGTTCAGGAATTTATTGAGGTTGAGGATGTGGGAACATTTAGGTTGGTGGCTGAGCAAAGCCCCCTTGTCATACGCAGAGATCCATATCTATTCGCTCAATACTTCTCATCAATGATCTTCATAAACATATCTAGCTTAGAGGAGAAGGAAGTAAGAAGGCTGTTCGATCTTTTACGTGGTAAAATGATCGTTGTTAAAAATCTTGTGAAAGCCTCGTCAATATCGGATTTTCTGAAAAAGATCGGTGAGTCCAGCCCTAAAAAATAAGCAATCTTCTTCGGCTCAAATACCCTTTTTCAGAACCTCCTTAAGATCCCTTAAATTTTTAATTAATATGTCTGCGTGTTCAATTATCCATGGGCTTGGATTTTTAAGCTTACATATGACGATCGTCTTCTTGCCCTTTATCTTTGCATAAAAAATCTCCAGCGACGTT
>JAGTQL010000002.1:25135-46344 GCA_018396555.1 Candidatus Bathyarchaeota archaeon
TCAGGAGGACCGCGATAAAGAACTTTCTCACGCTGCCAGGGGTCCACGGGCTCATAGCCGTATTGAATTAGGAGGGCGCTAATTTTTTCTCTATATGCCTGTTTCTCCTCAACGCCCTGAATTGGTCCTGAGATAAAAACCCTTCTAGCCATACTGGATCTGCACCGCGCTTCAATTACATCATTATTTTTCAGGTTCATACTTAAAGAAACGTTAGATTTAAATTAAATAATTCATTGTTAAAATTATCTGTTTGAGGTGAGAGGTTTTGGTTAAGGTTGAAGGCTACGAGGTTCCTGAAGGATTATATTATTCGAAAGATTGGATGTGGGTTAAAATAGAGAATGGCAAAGCACGAATAGGCGTAACAGACTACGCTCAGAAGCAGATGCGGGAAATAGTCTTTGCTGAACTGCCCAGGGTTGATGATGAAGCGAAGAAGGGCGAACCCTTCGGAACACTTGAGTCAGTTAAAGCAGTATCGGATCTAATATCTCCTTTAACGGGCAAAATAGTGGAGGTCAACAGTAGAGCCAGTGACAGCCCGGAAATAATTAATGAGGACCCGTACGGCGAGGGGTGGCTAATTGTAATTGAGCCGGCGAATCTGGAAGAGGATCTTAAATCCCTAATGAGCTTTGAGCAGGCGGTAGAGTGGTATAGGGAGATTGCGAGGGAAAAATAGCAAATGCCGAAGAAAATAGTTATTATCGGTGCTCACGCCGCTGGCTGTGACGCCACGTCCGCCGCGAGGCTGACAGACAAGAACGCTGAAATTACTATGCTCACTAACGAGAAGCATGTGGGTTATTCCCGCTGCGGATTACCATTCGTCCTTGGAGGGCACATAAAAAGCTTCGCTGACTTAATAGTTTTTCCACAATCTTACTTCAGGATGATGAAGATCGATTTAAAGATTGAGACAAACGTAACAAACATAGATGTTAAAGCTAAGACTGTTGAGTTTCAATATAGAGATGGGCGAATGGAAACTCTGCAATATGATAGCCTAATAATTGCCGCGGGTGCTAGATCAGTAATTCCGCCAATTAAGGGGAGAGAGAAGCGCGGGGTCTTCACCCTCAGAACCATAGAAGACTGTGAGAGAATCGAACAAGCGATGAAGGAGGCTAAGTCAGCGGTTGTAATTGGAGCAGGCCTTATAGGGTTAGAGACCGGCGTGGCGTTTGTTGAGCGCGGGCTTAAAACTACGGTTGTTGAGCTTCTGCCGCAGGTTCTCCCAGCCATGCTTGATAAAGACGTAGCTGACGCTGTTCAGAAAGAATTGGAGGGGAAAGGGCTGAAAATAATTACCGGTCGCTCAGTAGATGAGATCTTGGGAAACGAGAAGGTTAGCGGCATATCAGTTGGGGGAGAGCAGGTCCCAGCGGACATCGTGGTTGTTGCAACAGGAGTTAGAGGTAACACTGAGCTTGCGCAGAAAGCTGGAATAGAACTTGGTGAGACAAGGCTGATTAAGGTTAACATGCGCATGGAAACAAACGTTAAAGACGTGTACGCATGCGGAGACTGCGTTGAAACAATAAACCTAATAACTAAGCGTCCGACAGTATGCCAACTCGGAACAACGGCGGTTCGTCAAGCTAAGGTCGCAGGGACGAATGCCGCTGGCGGTTACGCGATATTTCCCGGAGTTTTAGGCGCATCGGTGACGAAGCTATTCGATATTGAGGTTGGAGCAGTAGGGTTAGGAGAAGCTTCCGCTCAGAGGGCTGGGATAGAAACCGTGTCAGCTTCCTTTACTGGAAAGACTAAAGCTCAATATTATCCCGGGGCTCTCCCCATCAAGGTGAAGATTATTGCGGAAAAGGAGACTGAGAAAATAATTGGGGGTCAAATGATCGGTGGGGAAGGCGTGGCTCAAAGGGTAAACGCATTATCATTCGCAATATTAAAGGAGATGACCGTGAAGGAGCTCGCTAAAGCCGAAACATGCTACGCTCCCCCGCTTGCTGAAACATGGGATCCGATAACTTTAACAGCCCAGATGCTTCTAAGAAAACTTAAATAAAAATCATATTTTATCTCATTTTTTATTTTTAAATTAGAGGAAATCCGCCAGCGACCTCTGTTTTCGCCCCTTAAATTCCTTTCCCATCCCAGTTTTTTCTTTCTTCTCCTCCATATCAGTTTCTTTCGCTACTCCCACACCTTTCTCCGGAAATATTATTATCTGTCCATAGACACCGTCATAACCGGGAATAACCTTAACCCTTCCCTCGCGGACCCGTACCAACGCTTCAGCTATCAATGAATTAGTTACTTTCGCAATCTCGTTAAACTCAGCGTCGATCAGAACATTATATTCGTTACCGAAATGCTGAATGAGTTCATTATAGATGCCCCACACCTTCTGTGAATTAGGCGATGCTGCTCCCAAAACCGCGGAGAGAACCTCTGAGAGCGGTAGGAGATGCATGTAGCCAGGTGAACCCTTCGGTCTAAAGCCATAGGGCCTATCAGCCAGCTCCTCAACACGCTGCTCAACGCCCTTAGTGAGTCCCCTATGGCAAACTGGGCATCTATTTCCGAGTTTTATCGCCTCATCCGGTGGAAGGGAGACTCCGCACGTTCTATGCCCCGTCCAGTGATATTTGCCATAAGCTGGATCGGTTTCAATCGTAAATCTGAGGCGCCCAGGGTCTCTCTTTCTAATGGAGTCCACTATTTCCCAATATGTTAATTTTTCAAGGTCAAACACGTTTGCCTCCCGCCCCAGCCTCCAGGGCCAGCTTGAATGCGAATCGCTGTTGGAAAGCAATGTAAACCTGTCTAGAACGCTTAGGCGCCAATTCATCGGTGGATTTGAAGATAAACCCGTCTCCAGGGCATATATATTTTTCGTCATATCTTGATAACAGTCTTCTATTCTGTTAAATCCGCTGAAGGCTCCGAAAACGCTGAACCACGGTGTCCACGCGTGGGCTGGAAAAACCATATTATCGCCTGAAATCTCCATGACCTCCTCCACAAGATGCGGTGCGGACATGTTCAACGTTGGTCTCCCATCAACTTCAAGGTCTCCGTAATTGGATAGTCTATCATTTATCTGCTCAGCTACATCAATACTTGGCGCCAATATTACGTGATGAACCTTCTTCGTTTCCCCCTCAAAATTAAAAATTGTTAAAACCTCACCAGTAATCATGAACCAAACATGAGGCTCCGCCATCTCAGCCGGCTTATATAAGCCTGTCCCTGGGACCTCGACTAAACTCTCCCTTAAATCGCTAAGCCATCTAGGATGCGTAAAATCGCCGGTTCCGACAAGGTTTAACCCTTTAATCTGAGCGAAATGGGCAATTTTAAGCATATCCATATTGCTGCTTGTAGCCCGGCTATACTTGCTATGGATATGTAAATCAGCTATAACCCTCATTTTTACAGGCTAACCCTCAAGTTTTATTAGCTTGCTTACTTATTTACGTTTGCGGAAATATATTAGCTCGTCGTTTTCCAGAACGTATTCAAATCCGGCTTCAAGTAGAACTTTGATTCCGGGCTTACATGAAACAATATTAGAGTTTATTGAGGTTAAAAGCAATTTACCTCGAAAGGTTTAGGCAATCTTGAACTTTTGCAATTACATCTTAAATTTCCCCATATTCCAAATCTTAATAGACTTAAAAGCGCACGCGACATTATCAGCCTAAAACTAATGAGGGGGCCTTGCGCGCTGGACTTTCAGAGGGGCATTCGCAGATTTGCATGTGCTAAGGCTGCTGGAAACGTTTATATTTGGCGTTTTTATGGATTAAATGGTGCAAAATATGGAATTAACTATTAAGGTGGATAGGCAAGGGAGGGCTGTTCTTCCAAGGGAAGTTAGAATAGCGCTTGGGATAGATGGGGAGACGGAGATGGTTTGTAGAGTTGTTGGAAATAGGCTTGTGCTTGAGAAGTTCAATGTAGACTCAGCTCGAAAGGCGTTCGCTGAATTGGAGGAGATAGTTCCAAGCTTGGAATTGGACACCGTGAAGGTTGAGGGCGAGGAAAAATACGTTGACAGGGAATACGCGCTTCGCAAGATTGGGGTTTGAGGCGGCTGTTGATGTCGGCATCGTAGTTCTAGCCCACTTCAGAAACCCAGCCCGAAGGTATGCGGCCCAACTTTTGCTGGATGCTCTCACCCTTAAAAAGCGTATATTAATCCCTGTGAGCTCGTACCTCGGCGCCTACGTGATAATGACGAGATACCTGAAACTTAGAAGCGACCGTGTGGCAAAGGCTCTGCTGAAAACCTTGTCCGTAGAATCACCAGCGTTTTATGAAAACATAAATAAGACGGTTGCTGAAAAAGCCTTAGCATCAGCGTCAGAGCTGAACATATCATCATGGGACTGCTACCTGATAGAGCTGGCTAAGGAGCTTGAAATCAACAAAATATACACAATAGACGAAGAATTAAAAAAGAAAATAAAAGACGTGAAAATCGAAAACCCAATTCCCAAAAACATCATGAAAGAATATCACCAATACATACAAGGAAAAATCACGTAACTTTCTTCTTAAACCTTTTAGCAAATAAATTTCACCATATCTTTCCTCGATGATTCCATTCTTTTTCAAGTTACTAATCATTTCCCTTAATTCTGGCTCTGTAAGGTTTAGGTTACTTTCTACCGTTTCATAAGAGGAATTTATGACATAACTATAATCTTTCTCTACTAAATATCCCTTTTCTATTAATGAGTCCCACTCATCCTCTAATTCTTTTCTTTACTAAGCATGATCAGGGGAGTTTCAAGAGCCGAGAAATCGTAATGAAAACTTTTACGTTCAGCATATGGTCAAAAATTGTTGCGATCAACTTCTCAGCTAATACGGTCTAGGCATTTTTGTAGCGGTCGGTGAAAGTGGAGAAATAATAACAGTCTCAAGGAATCTGCCTCAATTTGAAGCATATGGAAGTGTCAAGCTCAAGACCGTCGATGAAGCTCTTGGAATTCTGAATCACTATTTGACGAGCCCTTCGCCTCCTCCACCCGAGAATATAGAGTGCATCATCAACATGCGGGCTTTCACAAAACTAACAGTGCAAAGGATCACGCTCCAATACTTCAATAATGCAGGATATCTTCAGCCCGTCTACGTCTTTGAAGGCGAAGCATACGACCAACATAGCCCCAATCTAGAATCCTTCGTAGGTCTGGTCGACGCCGTAAATAGAACAGTACGATGAAAGTTGGAGAGGAGGAAATTTCCCGGAAGGTGATTTCTGATAGAGTCTAATTTGTCAAAGAGCTCGGTGTTTTATATACTTCTTTTCTTGTCCTTGATTTAAACAACCTTTTGCTGATAAGGAGTTTATTTAAGGATGATAGAACATATCAGGGTTCTTCTCCAAATATTTCGCGTACAAATCTATTAGCTCTTTTAGCCGTAAAAGCTTAATCTCGCTTTTTCCAACTCTGATAGTTTTCATTATCCCAAGTTTTCTGCAGGGCTCCTCAACTTTAGCAAAGTCCGGGTAAGGCCCAAAGCCTTATCCCACCTCGGCCATCCCAAATCCTCACCATACTTTCTTATTATCTCTTGAGGAGGCTGAATCTTTTCCAGTATGTTCCTAGGCAGTTGAACATGCGATTCAGCTAAGTGCATTGCTGAACAGACGTCTAATCTAGTGCCTATAAGAAGCGCGTAGCCATCTAGTTCAAGAACCCTTTTGTAGCCTTTATCTGCACTCTTTTTGGCAGCCTCAATTATTTCCTTTGCTCTAGATCCTATGGCAGCAATTGAATGCGTGGGATTAACGCTTCTAAAAGCATTATGCCTTTTCCTAAAGCTTTCGGGAATTATCCCAGTCCAGCATGAAGTTCGCTCAGGATCATAAGGCATAATTTTGTATTTCCAAGTTATACCAAGCTCGATCTCTCTTCTGCTCCGCCTTACTCTTCTTCAGTTTGTAGAATACGTTGGCATTATAACTGTGCCTTCTTCACTGACCGTTTCAAGAAGCACATCGATTACTGTTTCAGCTCCACCTTCCACAAATCCGAAACTGCTTAAAGAGCTATGAACTATAACAATGTCTCCCTTTTTTGGCCCAAGCTGCTGTAAACCCCTTTTAATGTCGTCTCAACGAGTATATTTAGCTTAAACTTTGATTTAAAAATTCATTTCATCTACCTCTTCAGCTTCTCCAACCTGTAAGATTTCTCTTAAGGCAAACAGTTTTTATAGGTTTTTGAATCCCCTGACTTTTTCGTCATTGCAATTTCAAGAATAGCTATATCGATGTTTACCTCGGCATCTTCAAACCATTTTTAATTTTTATCAAAAAATGAAACGTAATATCTAAATTTATAGTGGAGAGAAGATGGCTCATATTTCCACGATAGAGCCCTCTTTGACTTTAACCCCGTTAAATATGCCGTCAGCATAGTATAGGAGTGTGCCCTGGGCTAAGCTCTCAACAATGGTTCTCCCATCAGGCATCCGGAAGACCCTCACTAGGGATCGTGGGAGGAGATACTCCTTCAAACCTATAACCGCTTTATCATCCTTAACCGGCACCAAGTTTACCACTTCCACATCAAGTTCATCAAGAGATACGTTCAATTTTTCATTGCGCTTAAGCAGACCGCATTCGTCGCTGAACACTTTGTAGTAAGCATAATCTTCGCACTCAACGGGGAAGGGAAGCGCATTAAGCGATATAGAGTCCTCTATCTTCTCCCCCATCTTATTAACGTTAAACGCGGCGACGGATACGCTTCCATTAACCTCCGAGGCTAACTTTAGAAGTACATGCTCATTGTATGGATCTTTGAACAAAACGTCGCTTGTTGGCAGCGCTGGACTATCAACTTTAGTCAGACTTCCATCTGGCAGAACAAAACGCTTGAGCAGTTTAATGTCCGTCTTATCGGGTTCTCTATCCGTTATATAGACGGGGCCGCCGCTGAATACTCTGGCAACAGCATGAACCTTTGCGTATGAATCATATGACATAAACATATCGTAGTCTGGGTATGCCATGTAACTGAACAGTAGGGCGTTATATGAGCTGAAGATTGTATGAAGCTTTGCATCAGCCTTCCAGAAGGGTATGTAATCCATGGAAACCCTCATGATGTTACTGAATAGAAAATTGCTGTAATCTTCCGGAGCCATGCTCATACAGTTCAATACTTCCAGACCGTTAGCATATGCAGCCGCCTGCATGGACAGTTCAACGTTTTTGGCAGCTTCGCCAACCATCGACGCCTCGTGATATAACGCGTGGATGACCCATTGATTATCCACCTTAACAAGGTTTACACCATTACTCTTAACCCATGAGAAGAACTTCCTATAAAACTCAAATGCCTCGTTCATATTTGGCGGAGGAACATAGCTTTCATTAAATTTCGAGAAGTATCCTCTAACTCCCAACTCCTTGGATAAGTCTTCCTCGAAGCCGCTCCAATGGATATTTATTGTGTGCCATAAACCCACTGAACCTACGCCAAGCCCCTTTAGGCTGTTAACGACGCCACGTATGCCTTCTGGGAACCGCTCGTTTGCGGATAATCTCCTTAAAATTCTACGTGGCCAACCCTCCCTTCGAACTTCATCCTGCCATCCATCATCTATCATAACCCAGCCCACTCGGAGACCTCTATTCAGCAAGCCGCTGACTATTTTAATAATGTTTTCATGGGATAGGTCATCAGTTAATAAAGCATTCCAAGAACACCACCCAATCTTCTCTATTATTGCAGGTTGCTTCTTCATTCTCCTAGGCTTAAATATTACAAACGAAGATGCGGAGTTAACGCAATTCTCAACGGCTCTGTAGGGGTCTCTATCAACAGCTATCGATGCAATCCAGCTTAATTCAATATTATTAGCGCTCTTCCCCGAGAAGATTCTAAGCCTTAAGCCTGGTCCTAAATACGCTGTTGTTTTATCCGTGAGCGTAATTAGAGCCATATATTTGTCACCGTAATTAGCCAGCATGAAGATGCTATAGTAGGGTATGCCTTCAGAACCCTCTGAGAGTACCGGGTAAGCCCAGCATGGGTAACCGCGCATATGTTCTTCATGCTCAACATAATCCAGTTTTGGGGGATAATCTGGGTCATCAGGTGGTCTGGGGCCCCTCGGCTCCTTACCTATAGCAAATTGATTATAGTACCCGAATGCACCCGAGTAATATTTGGCGGAATTCTTATGCGTTGTCAACGCTAAGACTTTAGATGGCTTACCAGCCTCAATCTCAATCTCTAGCGGAAACTTATAATTTAGGCTCTTTAGGGAAGCTGCTGAAAAGCCTAGGGTGCAGAAAGCCCCATCGGCAACAACTTTTATATTGACAAGGGCATCCCTGCATCGGTACCTATAAATTTTACATTTATCTTCTATATGCGATTCATCATATTCGCAGGCTGATTTAGATCCATCAGCAAAGATAATTGTAACAGACTTTACTTCTATGGTTAAGTCCTCAACGCTAAAGGATAATTTATCCATGCTCACACCTACTACTAGTAGAAATTACCTTTTAACTTAAAAGATTAGTGATTTTGAGCAGATCAAGGGATGTAAGCTAACCGCGCGCTATCGAGTAATATATGGTCATCATAGATTTTTCCACCATATTTTTCAAAAACTTCTCTGAAAAGAAGTAGGCTGAGTAAATTCTTCCCATCCTCTATCAAACGTCATAGATAGCCTCTAAGTAAAGAAAACAACGCCTATGTTCGCCTCGCAAGCTAAGCTTAAATTATTTCACGCAGTTTCTCCTTACAAAATTTGTGGTGTGTTTAATCAATTGTCTAAACGGAAAATACGAGGGTTTATAATACGCTTACGTTGTAGCGCCATCCGCCCTCGCTTTAACTAGGATCTCTCCACTTTTCTTAAGATTCCACAACTAACGCTATGAGGAGTAGGAAGAAATATGGCGATATGAGGAGGGCGGCTGACATCAAGATTATCATTGTTGGCACTAAATATTTTGCTTTCATTTTAAATCTCCTGTTAAATTGCGCATATGCCCAATATAATTATTTATAATTGTAAATGATAAAGTTTATGTATATTTAAATCTGTATAATGAATATATAATATTAACCTGGAATAATCGCGCCTCAAAAATATGCTTGCCAACTAGGAATTATGAAGGTTCCTTCTTTTTCTCTTCGATCGGAAAAATTTTTTCCCAATCCACTTTAAGCATAACAACCACTATTATGACCAAAAGAACCGACGTTATCATTGCCGTCCATAAGCCGCTTTCTTCACCGCCGAAAATTGCCTCTATGAACCCTATGGATAACCGTCCACCGTAGGCCAATATAAAACTCATGGCCATTTTCCCAATTATGCATGGTATAAAAGTCTTAATGAAGCTGTAACGCATTATTCCAAGGGGTATAAAGAGAAGGTCGTCTGGAAGCGGCGTCAACGCAAAAATAAAGATCGCCAGCGGACCATACTTATCGAAAACCTTCAGCATATAATCCATTTTTCTCCTCCTCTCATCGGTCACAAGGGCTCTCCCACAATATCCCATCATATAGCCGAAGAATTCACCTACAGCCGCTCCAGCTCCAGCTGAGATCGCGAGCAGATTTGGATCCAATATTTTGCCCAGCGTAAATATTAATATCGTGTACGGTATCGGGATCAATATGGATGCGGCTCCCAAAAAACTTACAATAAATACGCCTAAGTAGCCATATTGCATCGCCAAATTATTTAGCCAAACGCTTAATTCTCTAAGCCAAGAAAAGTCTTGCTGAGCAGTTTCACAGCCTAACATTCTGGCACCAACGAATGATCTTTTGATCTCTGAGCTTAAAAAGTTAGCTTCAGAAGTTTTAAATCCATGCTAGTTCAATAATATTATGGATATTGGAGAATGCCTCAAAAAAGCCTAGATGAGTTCTGCAGCCTCTTCGGCGGCGGAAATAAGAAGATTAATGAGCGCGCACCATCAGAATCCCAAGAGGAAGTAGGAGAAGAAGAAATTGAAGAATCGATAGAGGAGCAGCAAATTATAGCGAGAGAAGATTTCGCACCGAGGGATCTCCCTCCGTCATATCTTGTCTCAGTCGGTTACGATGGCTCAAGAGCATCTGCCTATGTAAAGCTTTATGAGTTCATCTCCCAACGCATATACATTTGGCATGACGATACTGGTCATAAGCCATATCTTTTCACAAACATTCCGCCCGAAGAACTCCAGAAGCTGGAGAGGGTGGTTAATCATCCGAGTTTTGATCACTTTGAAGTTACCGAGAAATACGATGCATTATACGATAGAAATATTAAGGTAACAAAGGTTGTCGCTAGGGATCCTCTGGCTATAGGTGGACGCCCTAAAGGTTGCCTAAGGGATATAATACCTGAGGATTACCCGTTGATTTTTGGGGATAATAATGAAGTAAAGGTTTGGGAAGCAGCGATCAAGTATTACCAGTGTTACATTTACGACAGAGGCTTACTTCCAGGCATGCTCTATAAAATTGAAAACGGCAAGCTGATTCCATACATGCATGAAGAGTCTGAGAAAGCGGTTAAGCAAGTTATTGAAAATCTAATTCACGCTAAGAGCGAACCCAGCGATCTTTCCCCATACATGGAGTTCTGGGCTAGACTGCTTGAGTATCCTGCTCCTAAAATGCGCCGTGCCAGCCTCGACATCGAAGTTTACTCGCCTGTTGCAACGCGTGTTCCAGACCCGGAGGAGGCTTCGCAACCAGTAATATGCGCCTCTTTAGTTAGCTCAGATGGGAGGAAAAGGGTTCTGCTGTTAAAACGCGAAGGGATTGAAGAAGGCAACATGAGTTCATTAGGCGATGCATCCATAGAATTTTACGATTCAGAGAAGGATTTGCTTCAATCAATTTTTAATACTCTAAACGATTATCCGTTCATCGTAACATTTAATGGGGATGACTTCGACCTAAACTATCTATATCATAGGGCTAGAAACCTAGGCTTCTCAAGAAGTGAGGTTCCGATAGAAAAAGGCCAAAAAATCTGCTCATTGAAGTATAGCGTCCACATAGATCTATATAGGTTCTTTCTGAACAGGTCGATTCAAATATATGCTTTCGCCCAGAAATACCGTAATGTAACCTTGGATGAGGTTGCGCAGGCTTTAATTGGGAGGTCGAAGCTGGAGCTTTCAAAGCCGGTTTCCGAGGTTTCTTACGCTGAACTCGCCAAATACTGCCTTAATGATGCTGAAATAACTTTCGCGCTTACATCATTTGATGACGACTTGGTGATGAAGCTCCTTATGGTTTTAACTAGGATCAGCCGCATGCCCATGGAGGATGTTAGCCGACAGGGCGTTTCAAGATGGATCCGCAGCTTCATGCAGTATGAACATCGAAGAAGAAACATGCTTATTCCAAATGATGATGATATAATCGAAGCTAGGGGGACAACAGCGACGAAGGCCATCATTAAGGGTAAGAAGTACATGGGTGCAATAGTTGTTAAACCAATGCCGGGAGTTCACTTTAACGTGGCTGTGATGGACTTCCAAAGCCTATACCCATCAATAATTAAAATCTATAACCTAGGTTATCAAACTGTTCGTTGTGTGCATGAGGAATGCAGAGATAATCTTGTTCCAGGAACACCGCATTGGATATGTAAGAAGCATAGGGCTCTTGAAAGCGCCCTTATAGGTTCGCTCAGAGACTTAAGGGTCGGATGGTATAAGCCGAAGGCTAAAGATAAATCTCTTCCAAGCGAGCAGCGGAACTGGTATAGCGTGATACAGAGCGCCTTAAAAGTTATCCTAAATGCATCTTACGGCGTTTTTGGGGCTGAAGTCTTCGATTTATATTGTCCACCCGCGGCTGAAGCCACATCGGCAATAGGGAGAAACATAATCACTCAGACGATAAATAAAGCGCGCGAATTAGGGATAGAGGTAATATATGGTGACACGGACAGCTTATTTCTTAAGAATCCAACCGGAGAGCAAATCAGGTTTCTCGTAGAATGGGCTGAAAAAACGCTGGGAATGGAGCTTGAAGCTGATAAGTTCTATCGCTACACGGTTTTAAGCTCTAGGAAAAAGAATTATTTAGGTGTCTTTGAGGATGGCGGCGTTGATGTTAAGGGGCTCACGGGCAAGAAGCGTCACATACCGCCCTTCATAAAGAGATACTTTGATGCAATCGAAGATAGGCTGAGCCGAGTGAAAACACCGGTGGAATTCGAGGCTGCGAAGAAAGATATTGAAAGAATAATACGGGAATGCTACATGAAACTTAAAAATCGAGAGTGGGAAGACATAAATGACTTAGCGTTCGAGGTCGTTCTTGGAAAAGTTCCGGGGGCATACGATAAGACGACACCGCAGCATGTGAAGGCAGCCCTAATACTGCAAGCTAAGGGCATTGAAATTAAGGCTGGCGACACGATAAAATTTGTCAAGATCACTAGGGAACCCTTTGTAAAACCCGTTCAGCTGGCTACGTCTAAAGAGATAGATGTCGACAAATACATAGGATACCTGAGAACAACATTTGATCAAGTTCTTGACGCATTAAACTTAGAATTCGATGAAATAATAGGGTTAACAAGGCTGGAGCAGTTCATGTAATGTAAGCGATGGACGCGGCTTCAGATTTGTAATTTTTGCAACTTTACATAGATACTGTCAAATTAAGATGCTATATTTATAAAGGAGTATTTAAATCTATCATTGTAAAGAAATGCCAGGCACCCAGATAAAATCATATTTCTATGCCGATCTTTCTAAGCAGCTTTCTTGCAGTTTGAGTTAAAGGTAATTTTCTGATCTCTTCCGGCGTGAACCAGCCGGCTTCTAAAGCTTCTGACGATGGAGTTATATCTATACTCTCAGAAAGAGGTTTAGCCTTAAAATCCACAAGAATATAATGAAATTTCACTCTGCCGCTTTCATCGCGAACAATATTCTCAATGACGTCTAATAGATCGCCTATTTCAACCGCTACGCCAGTTTCCTCCTCAACCTCGCGTTTCGCTGCCTCCCTAAGGGTCTCGCCAGCCTCAACAAGCCCTCCAGGTATAGACCAGAGTCCTTTTCCCGGATCGTTCGCCCTTCGTATTAATAGAATCTGATCGTTCAGCTGAATCACTGCGCCCACTCCTACAAGCGGCATTTCTGGATAGGTTCTCTTAACATTCATACCGTTCCCCATACGCGCCATCTGCCCTTTCCCGTAAATATCCTCTTTCCCAACCATAATAAGATTAGCTTCCATTTAAAAATAAGAGTCTTCAAATTATGCGGTTCATCATGGAAAATGTTATATCCAAACTGTTCTACTCCAATCATCTTTATATGAAAAACTTATGGAGATACATAGAGCTATTAGCAAATAATATAACCCATCCATTATTCAAGATTCTACCTAATGGCATATGGAAGGTTTCCGTCTTGGCGGAGCCAATTGGGAGAAAATCTATAAGGAAAACTCTGGAGAATCTGAAGGCTTACATAAACCTCAAATCGGACCTGCTTAAGATCGAGGAAAAATGCTTCTATGAGATGCTTGAAAATATCAGAAAGGACATAAACATTAAAGACAAAAAAGAAATAGATTTCCTTAGCGCAGTGCTGGATTACAGCAACGGTGTAAGCGACTTCATTAGGGCATTACTGCTTTACGTGGAAGCCCTTGAATCATACATATCTGAGCTGGATGAAACATTCGACAGCCTTTTAGAAGATGCAAAGAAATCAGCTGAGCAGCAGATGCAGGAAATTCCACGCGATAAACCATCGTTCTATGGGTAAAAACGCCGCCTGATCTGAAAGAAAAAATAAAAACATTAAATAATATGTTTTCCAAAGTGGTTTAATCTATGGAGGAGTATCAAATTGGTTAAGGTTAAAATGCCAATAATTCTTGTGAACTTTAAAACCTACGCTGAGGCGACTGGTGAAAGTGCCTTAAAATTGGCTGAAATGGCTGAGAAAGTCAGTGATGAAACCGGCATATGTGTTGGTGTAGCCCCTCAATATGTAGATATAGCTATAATAGCCGGAAAAGTCGATGTTCCAGTCTTTGCCCAGCATGTAGATCCAATCCCCTATGGGAGTTTCACCGGGCACGTGCTTCCTGAATCGGTGAAATATGCTGGAGCAGTGGGAACATTAATCAATCACTCAGAGAGACGCCTGAAGCTTGCCGATATAGATGCGGCAATAACTAGGGCTCACGAAGTTAAATTAATATCCGTCGTATGTACAAATAATACTCCCGTAAGCGTCTCAGCGGCGGCCTTAAAACCTGAAATGATCGCCGTTGAGCCTCCGGAGCTAATAGGCACCGGCATACCGGTCTCAAAAGCAAGGCCCGAAGTTGTCACAAGCACCGTTGAAGCAGTTAAGAAAATTAATCCAAGCGTTACGGTTCTGTGCGGAGCCGGAATAACAAGCGGTGATGATGTCGCCGCAGCCATAAGGCTCGGAACAGAGGGGGTTCTTGTCGCAAGCGGCATAGTTAAGGCGAGGGATCCATACAAAGTTATGCTTGAATTTGCGGAAGCAATACTTAAGGTTCAACGCTAAAATAGGGATCGTGGAAGCCTCTTGAAGGTTGGAGTAGACTGCGCCTTATGCCTATTTCATAGAGGCTACATGGAGATACTTGAAGCTACAGAGGATCCGAACCTAAGGCTTAAAGCAGTAACCCAACTGTTCGATATGCTGGCGAAAAATTTTAATCCGGAAGCCATCCCAACCTTGCTTGGCACCATGCGTGATAGAATAGTTAAGCAGGCAACCCGTAACCCCGATCCGTATGCAAAGAAGAAGAGAGCCAGCAATTTAGAGGCGATGAAATTTCTTCCATTAACTGAAAAAATAATTTCGGAGGAATCTAATCCCGAATCGAGGTTTAGAAGAGCATGTCTAATAGCGATAGTCGGCAACATTATGGAATTCAACATTCCCGGACATACATTCAGCTTTAAAGATTTCGGAAAAATTATCCGCGAAGCTGAGAATGATCTGGCGATAGACGACGTTTCCGAGGCGTTTAACATTGCGAGAAAGGCGAACCTAGTTGTTTATCTGACGGACAACGCTGGTGAAATCGCATTTGACATGTTACTAGTTAAAGAGTTAAGGAATCTGTGCAAAATGGTTGTTGTTGCGGTTAAGGGTGAACCGGTTTATAACGATGCAACTATGGAAGACGCTCTATTTGTTGGGATGGATAAAGTGGCCGATTTAGTAGTTACAACCGGAACGGATATGATGGGTCTTTATCTCCCTGAATGCAGCATGGGCTTCCTAAAAATTTATGATTCCGCAGATTTCGTGGTGGCTAAAGGCATGGGGAACGCTGAAACAATCACGGAGATGGATTTAAGGGTTCCGCATCTGCTTCTGCTTAGAACTAAATGTGTGAATGTAGCCAGCTATTTCAGGGTGGAAAGAAATAAGAATATCGCTAAAATATTATATCCAGGCAAAAGAATCGATCCTTAAGCTCCATGGCGGCGTGGAAGCCGAAAAATGCTGACTAAATTAAAAAATAAGGTTCAGAAATGGGTTTTCATAGAAGCAAAGCTAATGCATAAAGCTGGCTTTAAACCGAACACTATGAGCGCTCTAGGAGCAATTTTAGGTGTATTATCCGGCATACTATATTGGGCTGTCGGAGTCTCCCCAGCTCAAATGCATAAAATTCTTCTTCTCCTAGCTCTTATTACGCTTCTTTCCTCTGGCTTATGCGACGCTTTAGATGGGGCATTAGCTAGGCTTTACGGACAAACAGCTGTCCTAGGGGGCTTCCTAGACTCCATGCTTGACAGGTATGTTGACGCTGCAGTTATATGCGGATTAATCCTCGGAGGTTTATGCGATCAATCATGGGGTTTGCTGGCTCTAGTGGGCTCGCTTCTCACAAGCTACGCAAGAGCTAGGTCTGAAGCCGCTGATATACCGATGGAGACCGTTGGCATCATAGAGCGCGTTGAGAGAATTTTAATAATGGCCATCGCAAGCATAATAAACATCATACGAGGTGACCTTCCAGCATTAAGAATAAGCGTGATAATCTTAGCTATAGCGTCAAACTTCACAGTTGCCCAGAGAGTACTATACTTCTATAGAAGGGTTTCAAAAAAGACTTAAAGAGAAGGACTTAAAAGATTTTAAGGTTTCATGCTTTAAATCTTCTTTCTTCCCTCGCTCTAACCTTAACTATGCCTCTGTGAACAGCGCATGATACGCAGTAATATAGCGTTTCAGTCCGGCTCGATATGTAAGCACCCCTCTGCCTTAGCTCTTTAGCCAAAACCGGGTCAACAAGCGATATTTGACGCGTAACCTTCTTGGCTTTATCGCGTGGAACTAGCTCACCGCACGCGCTGCAATGAACATAGTCGCTTTTACCCTTCTGACCCTTCGAACGACCCCTACTTTTACGCTTAAATGGCATATCCCACATCTCATTCTTTACGTTAATCGCTTACGGAAATAGAGGCAGATTTCCCTCTTATACCTTACGTTTTTAATTTTTCTCGTAAAGCAGAAAGCTTATATATTTAGTTCATTATATAGACTATTCCGTAAATCGGAAGAATTTTAAATAAAATGAAAAAGAGGGGTGAAAATATTAATGTCAGCGCAAATGCCGAGGCTTTTAGCCTTTCTAGTAATAGGTCTAGTTATTGGAGCCGGTGTAGCATACGCTTACATGTCATCGGTAATGAGTACAGCATACGCGGATCTAAATACGACAATAAATAATCTTAACAGTAAAATATCGCAGCTCCAAGATCAAATAAATAGACTGAATCAGACATTGGAGTATAGTATAGGTGTTACGTTACCATTAACTGGCGCGCTCACGGATGTTGGGGTCCAGTGGAGAACAGTTGTAGAGATGGCCTTTGAGGATTTGAATAAGGAAATGCAAAAATACAAAATGAGAGTCAAGTTTACCCCTATTATACAAGATGACAAAACAACAGATACTCAAGCGCTAGCAAATGTGCAAACATTTCATCAGGCTGGGATAAAGGTTATAATCGGTCCAGCTGCCAGCTTCCAAGTTAAAGCAATTAAAAGCTACGTTGATGATAATAAGATAGTTGTTTTATCGCCATCTTCAACAGCCCCAACCCTGGCGATACCGGACGACTATATTTACCGAACTGTTGGATCTGATGCTGGACAGGCAAAGGCTCTAGCAGCCTTAGTGAAGTCTCAGGGAATCAATAAAGTGATAGTTTTTCATAGAGATGATGAGTATGGCGTAGCCTTCGAGGACTTCTTCGAGAGAGAGTTTTCTGCATTGGGTGGTACTTCAATAGGTATGAAGTATGATGTTACAAGAGAAGATTTCGCTAGCGAAGTGGCTCAATTAAGCGCTAGGACCAGGCAGGAAGGTGTTGAGGGTATCGTCATAATAACTTTTGATACCGATGGAGTTAATATACTCAGCCACGCTAGAAAAGACTCGTATCTAGCATCGTTAAGATGGTTCTCGAGTGAGGGTATACATGGGGCGATGGGTCTACTTGGAGAGGATATAGCCACTTTCATCCAGAAGACGAATCTTCTGGGAACTAGGCCTCTCTTCAGAGAGAACCCCCTGCTACATGCGTTTGCCTCCCAATATAGAGATAAGACAGGGATTGACCCGCCAGTTTTTTCAGCAAATCTTTATGATGCTGTTATGCTAGCTGGATGGGCTGTTGTCAGGGCCGGGGTATATGAGGGTGAGGCCATCAGATCGGCTCTAGATGAGGTTGCAAAGAACTACTATGGGGTGTCCGGATTAACAATGTTTGATGAGAATGGAGATAAGCTATTTCAGGATTACTCAGTGTGGACTGTTAAGCTTGTTAGTGGAGAATATCGGTACGTTGATGTTGGGAGCTACTCCGGAGGAGTAATCACGTTAGAAGAATAAAACTATTAAATCCCCTCCATTTATTTATTGAATTTAATGACAAATGAAATGGAAGACTTGTCGAATAAATATGCTGTTCATATGGGGTATGAATTAATTGGAGATGACAACGGAGTTAATTAATACAGTATGGTATGCGTGCATTTATGGTTTAATGGCGGTTCCACTAACACTAAGCTATAGAACGAGCAGGGTTCTTAATTTCGCTCACGGCGTATATGTGACGATTGGCGCATACATTCCAGTTCTTATAGCTAAAGGTTTTGGAATAAAAGTATCTCCCATTCTAGCCGTCTCAGCATCATTTATGACCGGCGCTATAATAGCCATGGCGAGCCATGCATTTGTCTTTTCACCGTTAATTAAGAAGAAGTCCACACCGGTTACATTAATGATAGCGTCAATGGGCTTATGGATCTTTATTAAATACGCATTTTACGCCGTTCTAGGGACTTTACAAAAGGCTTGGATGACACCTATATTCTATACAAGTCCAAACCTAGAGATCCCTATCTTAATATCTTTTATGGGCATGGATATAGACGCAAAACTCCTACTTATTATATCATTAACCTCCGCAACATTCAGTCTTCTCGCATTCTTCTTAACAAAAACTAAGGTTGGTATGGCTATAAGGGCGATCGCTGACAACCCTGAACTAGCACAGATAACAGGCATATCAAGAGATAAAACACTATTGGTGACATGGGCTATCTCAGGGGGGGTTGCGGCCATCGGAGGCTTCGCATGGTCACTTTTCGCCTATGTTTCTCCTGAAACTGGAGACAACGTTATATTACAGGTTTTCGCATGCTCCGTAATCGGAGGTTTAATCAGCCTTCCCATAACATTCGTTGGATCAGTAATAATTTCATCAACTGAGAACTTGCTGATAGTCTTCCTCCACCGTTATTTAGGGGTTGAATTGAGCTTCCGCCCATTCCTATCATTCTTTGTTCTATTACTGACGATCCTAATCAGGCCCCCGGCTGGGGCAGGTGGAGGGTTACCTTACAGATATAGGCTTAGAAGTATATTTAGGGTTTTCCAGCGGGAGGTAAAGAAGAATGTTTGACATTTCGAGTTTTTTAATATCTTGGTTTCCACTCTTCGGGATATATGCGGTTCTATCCCTATGCCTAAATTTGGAGGTCGGCTATGCTGGCATGGCGAACTTTGGACTTGTAGCCTTCTACGGCATAGGCGCCTTCGTTGCAGGCTACACTTCAATAACAATTTTCCTCACATTTTACGGCTATAATTATCCTATTTATAGCCCAGAAGCCATAATAGCCATGGGAAGGGTCGCCGGAAAAACACCGTGGCTAAATATTTCGGTATTTATACTTTCATTAATTCTGGCCTTCCTTATAGCTGGCTTAGCCGGATACCTAGTTTCTTATCCCACATTAAGAGTTGGACCGGCTTTTTTAGGAATAACGATACTTAGCTTTGGGGAGATGCTCAGAGTCTTTATGAAGCATTTTGCGCCAACTGGAGGAGCATATGGTATGCTTGGAATACCACATCCATTCGCGTGGATCCCTGACCCGGCAATAAAAAATACTTCATTCTTAATCTTAACATTAGCCATTTTAATCGGGGTTCTCATCTACTTTGAACTTTTGGTCAACTCGCCCTATGGTAGGGTTCTAAAATCCATTAGGGAGGATGAAACAGCATCGTTATGTATTGGTAAACCAGTTCCGCAAATTAAGGCCAGGCTCCTCTTTGTTGCCTCAGGCATAAGCGGTGTTGCTGGCGCCCTTTATGCTTTCTATCTTGGAGCAATAACCCCTGATATGTTTATTACAGCCGTTACATTTGAGGTTTGGAGCATGGTTATACTTGGTGGAAGAGGAAACAATTTTGGAGCGCTATTGGGGGCATCAGTTTTCTCCCTGCTTAACAGAGCAACATCGATTCTAAACTTTCTCTTTTCAGATCTACCAATTGATCCAAATTATTTTAGATGGATGATAACTGGAGCCCTAATAGTTATAATATTAATGTATAAACCAAAGGGAATAATTGCTGAAAAACCTATAAAAACAGAGGCGTGGAAGATTTTTGGAGCATATGGGGAGACCAAGAAGAAGTTAATAGATTCAATCTTAAGGATAATAGACTATTTAAAGAGCGCGATCTATTGGCTGATTGGGAGGGAGACAGGTTATGGACCCGATATTAAAGGTTCAAAACGTGAGTAAAAGGTTCGGTGGCGTAGAGGCTCTCAAGGATGTAAGTCTCGAGGTTAAAAGGGGCTCCGTAACAGGGCTAATAGGCCCTAATGGCAGCGGTAAAAGCACGCTCTTTAATGTCATAACCGGATTTTATAAGCCAGACTTCGGCAGCGTATATTTTGATGGAAAGCGAATAGATGGATTAAACCCCGATGAAGTATATAACATGGGAATAGCGAGAACATTCCAGACCCCGAGACTTTTCGGACCGCTAACAACCTTAGAAAATATGATGCTGAGCCCTAAAGGCCAGAGGGGCGAGAGCCTGTTGAGGGCGCCCTTAAGAAAAACATGGTTAAATGAGGAGATGCAGATAGCTAATGAGGTTAAGAGCTTACTGAAAGGGTTCGATATGGATGGACTTTATAAAATGCTTGCATCGGATCTTTCCGGAGGTCATGTTAAGATGGTTGAGACAAGTAAGGGTATACTTGGAAGAGCTAAATTGATACTTTTGGATGAGCCGACGGCGGGCGTGCATTACGCGGTGGGAAAAAATCTATTTGAATATATAAATTATTTAAGAAAGACATATAATTTAACATTCTTTATTATTGAACATAGGATAGATTTGTTATTCGATTATGTGGATTACGTGTATGTCCTACACATGGGGAGGCTTCTCTCCGAGGGTACCCCTGAGGAAGTAGCTTCAGATCCTAAGGTGATAGAAGCTTATATCGGTGGTGCTTAAGATGGTTCTTCTCGAATTAAATGGTGTTTCATCAGGATATGGAAAGATGGTTGTCCTTGAAAACATAAATATGTATGCCGATAATTGCGAAATAGTTTCGCTTCTTGGGCCGAACGGTGCGGGTAAAACGACCTTATTAAATACAATATTCGGATTAGCCGATGTCTTCGAGGGGGATATAAAATTTAATGGCATAAATATTAAGGGTAAAAGCCCTGATAAAATCGCGGATGCGGGAATAGGCTACTCCCCTCAGCAGCAAAATATATTCCCAAACTTCACTGTTGAGGAGAACCTGATGCTCGGCGCCTACTTGAGAAGGGACAAAGATTTAAGGAACGATATCGAGGAGATCTTTAAAATATTTCCAGAAAT
>JAGTQL010000002.1:46356-51860 GCA_018396555.1 Candidatus Bathyarchaeota archaeon
ACGCAACCTAGCTAAAACACTCAGCGGTGGAGAGAGACAGATGCTTTCGGTCGCCAGAGCATTGATGCTTAGACCTAAACTCCTATTGTGCGATGAACCAACAGCTGGTTTAGCGCCTAAAGCGGCAAGCCTATTAGCCGGCAAGATCCAGGAAATAAAAGAGCGGGGGACAACGGTAATTATGGTTGAGCAGAACGCTAAAATCGCCCTAAAAATATCCGATAGAGCCTACGTGCTTGCCGGAGGAAGAATCGTAGCCCACGATTCCTCAGCCAATCTCCTCATGAAAAAGGACCTCGAGCAGCTTTACTTCAAGTGAATTTTGAACGTTTAAATTTCAAAAATCTTTTCAATCCTTTCGCAATTATTTTATTCTATGCAAGGAACATTTATAAATGCCATTGCGGTGATAATTGGCAGTTTAATAGGGTTAGGCTTCCGCGGGAGTTTTCCCGATAGAATTAAGAGTATTGTTTTTCAGGGCATAGGGCTTGTGACACTTTTCATCGGTTTTCATATGTCGTTAAGAACCGGCAATTTGGTTGCGTTGTTTTTTAGCATGCTCATTGGCGCTATTATAGGTGAAGCCATAAATATTGAAAAGCACATTGAAGGTTTCGGAAACTTCATTAAATCGAAGCTTAGCTCTAAAGAGGATAAATTTGTCGAGGGCTTTATAACTGCTTTCCTAATTTTCTGCATGGGCTCAATGACTATTGTTGGTTCGATAGAGGATGGGTTAAGTGGGAACCCGTCGATTCTATATGCTAAATCCATGCTCGACTGTTTCGCATCAATATCCCTTGCATCAGTTTTAGGCATAGGCGTCCTTTTCTCGGCAATACCGCTCTTCCTTTTTCAAGGCGGGATAACATTGTTGGCATCACTGTCAAGATCATTCTTCACAGAAGCAGTTATAAACGAGCTCAGCGCTACAGGCGGCATAATCCTAATTGGACTTGGAATAAATATTCTGGAGATAAAGAAAATAAGGGTTGCAAATCTGCTGCCCTCGCTGTTGATCTCCGCAATCATCATCTATCTGCTGCCATTATTTATAGAATTAATGGGGTAAAGGACCAGATTAGCAATGTTTGACATAATAACAATAGGGCATTTCGCATTAGATCGCATCTTCCTTCCAGGTTCACCGAGGACTAGGAAGACGCTAGGCGGGCCTCCGACATACACGTCACTAGCGGCTAAAAAAATGGGCGCAAAGGTCTCAGTTATATCTAAAGTCGGAGGGGATTTCCCGGCGAAATATGTTAAATGGCTTAGAGAGCAAGGCGTTGACCTCTCGGGCCTAAAAATATCCGAAGATTCCCAAACAACGAGCTTCATGCTTAAATATTATCACGGAGGCGAGAGAGATTTGATTCTGAGGAGCAGGGCCCCGCCGATAAGCGCCGAAGATTTATCTCCCTCAATGAAGGCTAGGGCCGTTCATGTTTCACCGATAGCTAATGAGATCTCGGTTGATTTAATAGAAATGGTTAGCAGCATGACGCCCATCATCTCCCTCGACCCGCAAGGTTTACTTAGACGCTTTAATGATGATGGGAAAATGAGTTTGCAAAAGATGGATGATTTAAGTTTTCTTAGATGCATCAATATTTTTAAGTCTTCAGAGAAGGAAATTAAGGCCCTAACTGGAAGGGAAAGCGTTACCGAAGCCATAGATAAAATTAGAAGTTATGGCATCGAAGTGGCAATTGCAACGATGGGTGAAAAAGGCTCGCTGCTATCATTCAGCAATAAATTCTACATGGTTCCGCCCGCGAAATCTAAAATAATTTTAGATCCAACCGGCGCTGGAGACGTATTTATAGGGGCTTTCATAACCGAATATCTTAGGAACGCTGATCCTTTATGGTGCACATGTGTTGGCGCCGCAGCAGCATCCTTCGTAATAGAGAAAATTGGACCTAAGGGATTTAGGGGTAATAGGGAAATTTATAGACGGGCAGCTCCGATATATGAAAAAACTTTAAAACTTCAATTGTAAATGTAAGTGATAACCGCACTGCAAATATAAGCTGCTGACTCTTTAAGCAGCAATTAAGGGTGTACGTCAATGGGGCGAATCTCAAAAGGCGCTAAATGCAGCGTTGAAGGATGCAGCAACGAAGCTGCCCGTTCGCTGGACTTTGAAAAGGTTTATTCAGCTGGCTTAAAGGTTAAGGGAGGCCGAAGGGTTTACCTCTGCAAGATACATTACAAAGAGTATAAGAAGGCAACTAGGAAGGATAGAATGATTGATAAATGGAGAAGAACTTCCATACCATAATTTTTCAGCATGATTCAAGTTCGTGAAAATATTTATTTATCTAGTCTAATTCATCATTATCGTAAACTGGTAGGGTTCCAGCGTGATGTGGTGTTTAAGCCTTGAAAATACTGCAGCTTCATTCATCCTTTATTGAGTATCGGCCAATCGAGAAGGAGTCTTCGCTTGCTGAGGAGATTGAGCAGAGAACTTACCGCTTAGAAGATCTGGTTGTTCTCTTCACTTGTGTTGAAAGCGGTGATAGCCTAGAGACAGCTTACGTAGCAATAAATGAGGTTAAGGAGTTTCTTAGTCGGGTGAAGTCCAACCGCATATTAATATATCCATATGCGCATTTAAGCGCAAATTTAGCAAGTTCCTCTGAAGCCTTAAGGATACTGGATGGAATGAAGGCTTACGCTGAGAGCCTAGGCATAGAAGCCTATAGAGCGCCGTTCGGCTGGTGTAAAGCATTCTCTTTATCAGTTAAAGGCCACCCGTTAGCTGAACAGTTCAGAAGTATTTCTCCGGAAAAAGAGAAGACCGCCGAGAAAAAAGAGGTTGTTTCAAGGGCTTTAGAAGCTGAGGAGAAGATAAAATCATCCTGGTTCATTATAAAGCCGGATGGAAGTATGGTTCCGGTTGAGGAATTTGACTTCACAGGATATGAAAACTTGAGGAAATTTGCTAACTATGAGATTTCAAAGTCAAGAGCCGCTCAGCAGACTCCTCCGCATGTGATATTGATGAGGAAGCTCGAGATTGCCGATTATGAAGACGCAAGCGACCCGGGTAACTTCAGATGGTACCCAAAGGGCAACTTAATTAAGTCGCTGATTGAGGAGTTTGTCACTAACAAGGTAATCGAGTACGGCGCTTTAAAGGTTGAAACCCCAATAATGTACGACCTTGAGCATCCGGCGCTAGCGAATTACTTGCATAGGTTCCCAGCCCGCCAATACATCGTTAAGTCCGAGGATAAAGATTTATTCCTACGTTTCAGCGCATGCTTTGGGCAATTCCTCATGCTTCATGATGCGCAGATATCATACAAGCATCTGCCGCTTAAAATATATGAGCTGACGCATTACAGCTTTAGAAGGGAGAAGAGCGGTGAGCTGGCCGGGCTGAGAAGGCTTAGAGCGTTCACAATGCCTGATTGCCACGCCTTATGCGCAAACATGGAGCAGGCGAAAGAGGAACTTATCAAGAGATTTAAGCTCAGCATGGAAACGCTGGAGGGCATAGGGTTAAAACGTGATGACTATGAATTGGCGGTAAGATTTACAAGAGATTTCCTTTCAGAAAACAGGGACTTTATAATTTCACTTGTCAGCCTAGTTGGTAAACCAGTTCTCGCTGAAATGTGGGACGAACGCTTCTTTTACTTTGTCTTCAAATGGGAATTTAACTTCGTTGATAATCTTGATAAGGCTTCAGCATTATCGACAGACCAGATAGATATTGAAAATGCTGAGAGGTATGGAATTACATATATTGATGAAAGCGGCGAGAAAAGAACGCCCTTGATTTTACATTGCTCACCAAGCGGGGCCATAGAGAGAGACGTATATGCATTGCTTGAGAAAGCCTATGGGATGCAGAAAACGGGAGAAGTACCTATGCTTCCCCTCTGGCTGTCGCCGACGCAGGTGAGGGTGATACCCGTAAGCGAAATCTTCTTCAAGGAGGCTGAAGAAATAGCCGACGAGCTTATAGGTCAAAATATAAGGGCAGACTGGGATGATAGACCACTCACAATGCAGAAGAAAATCAGAGAGGCTGAAATGGAATGGATCCCATATATAATTGTTGTTGGTCAAAAAGAGGTTGAAACAAAAATTTTAGCCGTTAGGGACAGGCGTCTAAAGGGAGAAAGAAAAATAAGGAAGATGAAATTAGGGGAGCTAATAGATGAAATAAAGGAGGAGGCACAAGGAAAACCCTTTAAGCCGCTAACGCTCCCAGCAGCATTATCGAAGAGACCGCGTTTTTATGGATAAAACAAATATATTTAACCCTTTTAAATATAAAACTATTTTATGCTAAACATGAGGAGTGAGTGTGCTTTGTCCCCCTCTAAGAGTGAACTTCTAATTTATATTGATGGAGTTTTTCATCCTAGAAGCGAGGCGAAAATTTCGGTTTTCGACCATGGTTTTCTTTACGGCGATGGGGTTTTTGAGGGCATAAGAGCATATGATGGTGTAGTGTTTAAGCTTAAGGAGCACATAGATCGCCTTTACGCTTCAGCCCATGCAATCATGCTTAATATACCACTGAGCAAGGAAGATATGGTCGAGGCTGTTCTGGAAACGCTTAGGAGGAATAATCTGAGGGATGCTTACATTAGGCTTATTGTCACTAGGGGTGTTGGAGATTTAGGCCTAGATCCCAGAAAATGCTTGAAACCATCGATTGTAATTATAGCGGTGCCGGCCCTAAAACTTTATGATGAGGAGAAGCGTAGAAGGGGCATAAGCGTTACAGTCTCTTGGACTAGAAGAGATTCTGTTGATGCAACATCCCATGAAATAAAATCCCTAAACTACTTGAACAGTATTCTGGCGAAGATAGAGGCCAATAATGCGGGGGCTGATGAAGCGATAATTTTAGATGCGCATGGCTACATATGCGAAGCAACTGGAGAAAACATATTCCTTGTGAAAGACGGCAGGCTGTATACTCCGCCAAGGTCAAGCGGGGCTCTTCCAGGTATTACTGCAAGCGTAGTGAAGAAAATAGCGTTCAAACTCGGATATGAGGTGATTGAGCGAAATCTAACGGTTACTGAACTTTACAGTGCCGATGAAGCGTTCCTAACTGGAACGGGGGCTGAAATAATGCCCATAGGAGAAGTGAATAAGCGGATAATAGGCGGGGGAAAAATTGGACCTGTCACTGAAAGAATTCTTGAGGAATTTAAAAAGATCGTGCGGGATCCAAGTGAAGGCGTGCAGATCTACAGAGTTTAGGTAGTTTATGTTTCCTCTTTGAAATTTTAGACAACTACCACTTTTTTTACCTGCGGAACTTTCATCTTCAAGTATCTTTCTACACCCAACCGCAAAGTTATCTGAGAGAACGGGCATCCTATACATGCGCCTTTAAGCCTAACCTTAACTGTTCCATCATTGTTCACGTCGACTAATTCTATGTCGCCTCCATCAGCCCTTAAGCTAGGCTGAATCTCCTTTATCACTTTCTCGACTTCTGCTCTCATAAAGTTTTAGGG
>JAGTQL010000002.1:51873-60346 GCA_018396555.1 Candidatus Bathyarchaeota archaeon
TATGGGAGCAAATGATGGATATAAACGTTCCCATAAAGGATCCCGTGAATATATAAGAGTCCGGGTATTCGATAATCTTATTGGTGAAATTAGCAATGGTTAAGATATGCTTCTGGAAAACGCATGGTTTGGGAAACGATTACATTTTAATAGACAATAGGGATGGTGCGTTAAACGAGGAAATTTTGGGCCCCCTAGCCAATAAGCTTTGTAAAAGAAGATTTTCAATTGGAGCCGACGGGCTTCTGCTCCTTTACAATTCAACCGTTGCCGATGTTAGAATGAGAATATTTAACGCTGATGGAAACGAAGCGGAAATGTGCGGGAATGGGATAAGATGTTTCGCGAAATACTGCTATCAGAACGGTGTGGTTGCAAAGAGCAGCTTCCAAATAGAGACTTTGGCTGGCATTAAAAGGGTCTGGTTGGAAACCGCTAATGGAAAGGTTGAAGCCATAACTGTGGATATGGGCAGCCCTATCTTTGATAGAGCGAGGATACCGGTCGTTGGTGAAGGCGAATTCATAGATAGAGAACTCAATGTCGATGATAGGGTTTTCAAAGCAACATGTCTGTCGGTTGGTAACCCGCACTGCGTAATCTTCGTTGATGATGTTGAGAAATTCCCGGTTGAATATTATGGTCCTAGAATCGAGAGACACCCTATCTTTCCTAAGAGAACCAATGTTGAATTTGTTCAGGTTGTCAAAAAGGACATTTTAAGGGTGAGAGTTTGGGAAAGAGGCGTTGGCGAAACACTTGCATGCGGAACCGGCGCATGCGCAAGCGTCGCAGCTGGAAGCGTGATTGGAAGAACAGGCCGCGAATGCAAGGTTCAGCTTTTAGGTGGAGGGCTTAAAGTGAAATATGAGAGAGACAACGGAATATTTTTAACTGGACCAGCCGAAATTGTGTATAAGGGCCTAATTGAGTTGGAGGATTTAGTATGAGCTTTCAGATTGCTGAGAGGGTTAAGAGGCTGCCGCCATATCTGTTTGCGGAGCTTGAAAAAATAATAAATGAGAAGAAGAAACAAGGCGCTGATTTGATATCCCTGAGCATAGGCGACCCTGATCTTCCTCCGCCGCCATTCATTCTCGAAGCATTAAGGGAGGAGAGCTCAAATCCAAAGAACCACAATTACTCCTTTAGTCAAGGCGAACCGTTTTTCAGGGAAGCTGTTGCAGAATGGTATAAGAAACGATTTAAGGTTGACTTGGATCCGAAAAGCGAGGTTGTAGCATTGATCGGGTCTAAAGAGGGTATAGCGAACTTTTCACGGGCTTTCGTCAACCCGGGCGATAGGGTTCTGGTTCCGGATCCAGCCTATCCAGTGTATGCTGTCGGCAGCGTAATGCTGAGTGAGGGTGTGCCTGTCGCTATGCCGCTACTTGAGGAAAACGGTTTCAAGCCGGATTTAGATTCGCTTAATCTTGAAGGTGTAAAAATGATTTTTCTGAATTACCCAAATAATCCAACTAGCAGCATAGTTAGCAAGGAGGAGCTTAGAGCCATAGTTGATCTTGCTAAGGAGAAGAACCTTATCGTCTGCTACGATAATGCCTACTCGGAGATAACGTTTGACGGTTATAAGGCGCCGAGCATACTTGAAATCGATGGCGCTAAGGACGTAGCCATAGAATTTCATTCATGCTCAAAAACATTCAATATGACCGGTGATAGAATAGGTTTTGCCGTTGGAAATAGCGAGCTAATAGGCGGATTAGCGAAAGTTAAGTCGCAGATAGACTCAGGTCCACCGGTTTACGTACAAAAAGTGGCTGCTAGAGCATTGGAGATGTACGTTAACGGGGAACCCCCAGAATACATTAAATGGGTTAATGGGATATACGCTGAGAGAAGAGACGTGCTGCTTAAGGGTTTAGAAACGGTTGGTTTTAAGGCTGAGAGGCCATTGGCAACTTTCTATATTTGGGCTAAATGTGGAGGCGAATCGATAAAGGTTGCCTCAAAGCTCCTTGAGGTGGATGTGGTGGTAACGCCTGGGGTAGGCTTCGGAAAGTATGGCGAAGGTTACTTAAGGTTCTCAATAACACAGCCGAAAGAGCGGATAGAAGAAGCTTGCAGAAGAATTGAGAGAATATTGGCTTAAAGAAGCATGTGCGGGAGAGGCTGAAAAATAAAAGCATTTATCCCAGTCAAGTAATGTAATCTCCTTTTGGAAGGATTAGTCTTGGAGCGGTATGATGTAATAATTGTTGGCACTGGTCCGTCTGGCATATTCTCAGCCCTTGAGTTAGCAAATAAAACGGACTTAAAGATTTTGATGCTTGAGAAAGGTCCGGATATTGATAAGCGTAAATGTCCGGCTACTAGGGGTTTGGGCTGCGTGAACTGTGAGCCGTGCTCTTTGCTCTCCGGTTGGGGTGGCGCCGGCGCATTCAGCGATGGTAAGCTAACGATATCTACGTCGGTTGGTGGATGGCTAAATGAGTATGTTGGCGAAGAGAATCTTTCGAAATTGATAGAATATGTTGACAGCGTATACGCGAGGTATGGCGGCGCGCTGAAAATTTACGGTGAAGACATTGATGAGGTAGAGAGAATAGAGAGAAGAGCCGCCCTTGCAGGACTTGTAATGGTTAAGCAGAGGATCCGTCATCTAGGAACAGAGAGATGCCTAGAGGTTCTTCAAAAAATGCGCCGTAGCCTCAACAATAATGTGGAAATTAAAACGAGAACCGAAGTTAAAAGCCTACTCGTAAAGAATGGGAAGGCTGAGGGCGTTGAAACAGTTAATGGTGAAAAAATCTATGGAAAATACATTATTGTTGCGCCTGGCAGAAGCGGCGCTGAATGGCTTAAGAGCGAATCGCAGTCTTTAGGCCTGAAAACCCTTAATAACCCGGTTGATGTCGGTGTCAGAATTGAGGTCTTAGCAACAACGATGGAGGAGCTAACAAACGCATTATACGAGCCGAAATTTATATATTATTCAAAAGTCTTCGATGATCAGGTTAGAACCTTCTGTGTCAATCCATATGGAGAAGTGATTACTGAATCATATGGCGGAGTTATCAGCGTTAATGGTCAAAGTTACGCTGAGAGAAAAACTGAGAACACAAACTTTGCTATACTGGTCAGCACATCCTTCACTTATCCCTTTAGAGAACCAATCGCCTACGGTGAGTATATTGCTAGACTGGCAAATCTGCTCAGCGGCGGCGTTATAATACAGCGTTTAGGAGACCTCGAGATTGGCAGGAGATCCACTGAAGATAGGATAAGCCGAAGCGTAGTTAAGCCCACACTGAAGGTTGCTACCCCCGGAGACCTCAGCTTCGTGCTGCCCTACAGATATTTGATGGACATTAGGGAGATGATTGAAGCGCTTGATAAGGTTGCGCCTGGAATACATTCAAAACATACGCTACTATACGGCGTGGAGGTAAAGTTCTATTCCTCAAGGCTAGAGCTGAATGAGCATTTGGAGACAAGGGTCAGAAACCTCTTTACTATAGGGGATGGGGCCGGGGTGACCCGTGGGCTAATTCAGGCGAGCGCAAGCGGCGTTATAGTGGCTGATGAAATAATTCGCAGAGAAAAGGAGCATGTGAAAAAGTCGAGTGATTAAAAACTAGCAAAACAACTGTTTCCCGAAACTTAAAAGATTAGCGGTAAAATAGCGTAAACTTTAGCCGCTGAGATCACCCCGTCGACTGTAACGTATTCGTTTGGAGCATGGGCCAAGGCTTCTATGCCCGCGCCGAAACCTAAGCATGGAATTCCCAAAGCCTTTTTTATTGGCACAGCGTCAGTTGCGCCCATTAATATTTTCGGTTTTGGCTTAAGGCCGGTTGATATTTCAACGGCTTTTCTTAGGCTTAGGGCAAAGTTTGAATCCCACCGCTCATAGTATCCATCTTCTAAACCTGTAATCTCCGCTTCTACACCTTTCATCTTTAATCCCCCAATTAAATCACAGATTTTTTCCGCAACATTTCTCGGATTAGCTCCAGGAGTTATCCTTATGTCGAAGGAGGACTCGGCATAATCCGGAATAACGTTCACTTTTATCCCCCCATTTATCATAGTTAGGCTTATGGTTGGATGGTTAAAAGCCCCCTTTATAGCATCCACCTGATAGGTCGTTAACTTCTCATCCCTCAAAAAATATTCTATGCTTTCTTTAACCAAGCATTCTATGTCGGCTGGAAGATCCAGGGTGTAACTGCCTGCTTTCTTCACCTGCTCTATAGCCAGCAATAGCTTATCTATCGCATTGTCGCCATAAAAAGGCATACTCCCATGCGCAGTTTTACCAGTTGCTCTAAGCCGAAGGCGCAAATAGCCCTTACAGCCAGCGTCTATATAAGGCTCTTCCTTTGGGCTTCTGCTCAATGAATCTCCTATAAGACATGCGTCCCCACGTATAAGCCCCTCATTAATAAGCCAGCGTGTTCCATTCGGCGAGCCGACCTCCTCATCGCATGTGAACCATAAATCTAATGCAGCGTGCTCTATATCCTCAAGTTCGCTTAAGACCTTAGCGGCAATCATGGCAGCTGCACATGAACCCTTCATGTCGCTTGCCCCTCTACCATAAATCTTTCCATCTGAAAGCACGGCGCTGAAGGGGTTGTGAATCCACTTCTCATGTAAGCCTGCTGGAACAACATCTAGGTGACCTAGCCATATTATGGTTCTATCCGGTTTTCCAGGAACACTAAGATGAACGTTAACTTTTCCCTCTTCCCTGGCGTAGAATGAAACTTTTAAACCAGCGTTCTCAAAGTATAATTTTATATATTCCGCGCACTCCAACGTGTTGCTTGGCGGTGAAATTGTTTGGAAACTTATGAGTTTGGAAGCAACACAGATAAGTTCATTCTTTAAATCATCAATCTTGCCTAAAACCAGATCTATTAAAGATGACAAAAGTATCCCCTTTATGTTACAGTTTCCCCTAGTCTTCCAACCTCAACAGCATACTTAATCTCAAGCATCGGCAAATCCATCGGGGCCTCAATCCCATCAACATTAAACCTTCTAAGCATCTCACTATACTTCAGCGTTAGTCTACGCATCTCTGGAGATGTGGGACCGACGCATGGGCTTCCGGGTATTCTCGGGCTTACATCAAAGATGTAGAAGGCCAGCCTTTTCTGCTCCGGATCATCCTGATCGTAGGCGACCGCGCCCTGCAAGGCAAATAAGCCGATCATTCCCGGCGGATATTCTTCCTCGCATACTCTCCTAAATCTCTCAGCAGCCTCATATACTAAGGGTTTCTGGGACTCCCTCATTGTCAGCCCATAATGACCTATCTCCTCATTCTTGATTGGAACGTCTAGCATTAATTGATCTCTGGCTGGCAGGCTCAGCACTCCGTGAAGGTTAGTTTGTTTCCTATCGTCAAATCCTAAGAAATCAAAATCTCCGAGGGAATCTTTTAATGCCCAGCCCTGAAAGTTAGCGTTAAATTTTTGCCCAAGCACGTACTCTTCTATCCTTGCCTTTTTTAGCCCCTCCTCATCTATAACATCCTTATTAATGAGCTCCTCAGATTTCCTGTAATAATCCTCTGGTGATGAAGCATAGAAGAACGCTCTCTCCAGCGGCTTCTTCTTCTGCTGAACCTTAACTATCACAAGCCTGTCTATATCCTCCGGGCTATCAAACTTCCTCGGTATTTTTATTCCAGCCCTCTCTAGAAGCCAATACTGATTTCTAGGCGCATTCCTCTCCTCTGCCCTGAGAAGGAAGCGGTTTCCATACATTGGAATAAAGAATTTTTCTTCGATATTTTCATACCCAATGTAAACGGAAAATGATCTGTTAGGGACAAATATCGTGTTCAGATCTAGTAGATCCTTTTGAATATCCTCTCTGATAATGTCTGAAAATTTATCCAGAAGAATCACGTGGTCGAAGAGGTGCCTGTTATATCTTGCATAGAGTTCCTCCCTGCCCTTCTGGCAGATAACCGCTGTTGAAAAGCCGAAAGCCTTAGCTGATGTGCCTACCTCCTCAGCCGAATGCGAACCTAAAACGCCAATAGTGATATTTTCCGGGTCATACTCTGAAACTATCTTCTGTATTTCGTCCCTCTTAATTGTCAAGCATATCACCGCAAGAATATAGTTTCTCACCCCAATATTTCTTTTAGCCTACCCTGCTTTATAGCTTCCTTTATCTCTAGGGCTATTCTCCTACCGGTGCTCATCGGCTTTCCATGCTTTATAAGCGCATATGGCGATGTCTCCATGAAGACATTTGTTCCGGCAACGATTCTCGCCGATATTTCAAAAACATAAAACTTCAGGTCTGGAGTTACAACTGTTTCTAGGCAGAATGGCCCATATATTCCCGGGCTGCATATTTCTTTTGATGCTTCAACAATTCTCTGGCCCATTCTGAAAACCTCTGGCAGAAGCGACTCGCGGAGCATCAACGGAAAGTTGCCGACAATAGTGTATGTTACATGTAGGTCGCGCTGCAGATTGTACGGGATCCTACCAATTCCGTCAACATTAGATTCGTAGCGTCTATCAAAACCCATTAGTTCAAGCTCGCTCCGCATTACCGAGTGGAAATAATGTATGTAAACCGGTATTCCAATAATGTATTCTTGTATTACGTATTCTTTTGCCGAACCTATTTTGCGCTTAAATTCCCGCTCATTTCTGGCTAGAAAGTAGCCCTGACCGCCCCTTGCACCATAAAACTTCACTATGACCAACCCGTCTATATCCGCTGGATCATTGTAGATCTTAGGCAGATTAAGCCCTGCTTTCCGTAACCACTCCCTCTGCCTATCCCTATCGCTTTCCCATGAAAGTATCTTCCTGTTGCCATAGTAAAGAACCCTCATATCCTCAATTGTTTTAAGATCAACATAAGCTACAAGCGATGCGTGGGGGATCAAGATGGCATTAAGCTTTAAGAGGTCATCCTCAACCGTATGAAAATCCTTGTAGGATGATATTTCAATAATCTCATCCGCAACCTTAAAATGCTGGTATATGAGCGTGTGGTCTTTTATGCAGACGGCAATCGTCTTAAAACCTTCATCTTTTGCCCCCCTCAATATTTGGAGCGCCGAGTGGCTTCCAACAGTTGCTATAGCGTAATCCACGCCGTCCTCACCAGCGAACTATTTACCGCTCTAAATTCTATGAAATTCCCCAGTATATGAATATTAGTTCCCGACTCTCACTCACCTTATCCATAGAATAACCTTTATCAAGTAAGGCTTTAAAGACATTAGCCCATGACCTCTAGCGCTCCAACGCTTAAACCTATCCAAGCAGCGGCGGTCAGTAACAAGCACATATAAAATGCCATTTATCGCCATCCTATCATCGATCCTAGGCTTACCAATCCTAGTCTTAGGCAGAAGAAGCTTAATAAGCTTCCATTCACAATCACTAAGCTCACGAAACTCCACGGCTTCACGGTTATAATGGATAGATGTATTATGCGTGAGCATAAGCGCCTCCTTCAAAAATAGATGACTATAAAAATAGTCTAATAGATTGCCAGATATTGTGTTAGTATCATTATGTGACCTTTGTCGTACGGAAATACCCATTTACGCAGCGGATGGAGAAATCTCCCGCAAATCCCCCCTCTTTTTTCTGTTTCGTTCTCGTTTTAGGTGTTTTTCGTGCAATTTGAGGTTTGCTCTGAGGTTTCGGAGTTTCTTCCTATAATGTGTCGTCAAGGACTGTGCATGCCTACTTCCGTAAAATCGCTCAAAAGTTTGCTGAGAATTTTAAGGGCAGGAACCCATACAGCCCCCACTCGTTTAGGGCGGCTTTTCGCACATTTCTAAGCGACCACAAAGTAGATCCGCTATACATAAAGTTTTTGATGGGACATGCAGGACGTGGCAACTTAAGGTTCACCTCCTTAGGTTGTTGTAGTAGTATGTGAGCATGTCGCAGATTAGGTAAGCGCCTAGGCTTAACATCAATGGAGAGGCTTAAGCACGCCTTAAGCTTAACAACCCACCTCCAAACAGCAGTCTTGGAAACGCTCCTGAACTCAGATAATGCTCTGGCAGTTCTCCTAAGGCTTGACATCTGAACATAGAATGCTAGACCGAGAACCTTAAGCTCAAAGGGAAATCTGTTCCTCTCGAATAGATGAAAGCGCTCAACAACATCCCTAACACCAAACATAAGATAAATAATCAGAAATGCAAGGCTAAAACCTTAAGTTGCCACGTCCGGACATGCAATTCCAGAACAACAAAGAGCCTACATAATCAAAAGCAGGGAAAGCTGGAGACAAACATACCGCGAACAAAGCAGAACCATGGCTAACACCATCATAATACAAAACAACGTTTAGCTGCAATTAATAGAAAATAAAATTAACTATCCAGCGCTTACCTTTTGTTTTTACTCGGAACTCGTCTCAAAACTCTTTAATATTTGACTAGTCAAATTTATAGAGAGGTTTGTTGTAAAGTTTACTTATGCCTGAGAAGGGCTGGGCTATCTTA
>JAGTQL010000046.1 GCA_018396555.1 Candidatus Bathyarchaeota archaeon
TGGCTCAAAAGCTTCAGAAGAATAACCATAAGGTATGAGAGACTGGCAGCAATATACAAAGCATTCATAACCATAGCATGCATAACAATACACCTAAGATATGGAATTTAGAGATAAGTTCTATGATAAAGCTTCAATTATCATTTGGCAAAACTCCGGCAGATCATCCGGCACCCTGCCAGTTATTATGTTGCCATCTTTAACGGCGGGTTCATTTACGAAGATGGCTCCGGCGTTCACTAAATCGTCTTTGACGGCTACGTAGCTGGTTACCTTTCTACCCTTTACAAGTCCAGCGGATATTAAAACTTGAGGACCATGACATATTGCAGCTATGATTTTGCCCCGCTCATATGCTTTTCTAACGATCTCTAAAACTTTAGGCATTATTCTTAGAGCGTCTGGGGAAAAGCCGCCGGGGAAAATTAAGGCGTCAAAATCCTCCAGTTCAACCTGATCTATTCTTCTTATGGCATATCTGCCGCCTTCCTCGAAGACTTCAAGAGGTATTGGTGTTCCATACCGCCCGGTTACGGGTTTACCTCTGACAGAGGGCCTAGGGTGAAGCCCTACTTCTACTGGAACCACGACGACCTCTGCCCCCTCCTCACTTAGCCTTAGAAATGGATATAGAAGCTCCACATCTTCAAATTCATGGGCAACTATTATGGCTACTCTGCGGTTTTCAAGCCTACGTTTAGGTCCAACCCTTTTAACATATTTAGGCATAATTTAAAATTGGTCTTGGTGAAATATAAATTTCATCCCTGCTAGGCGGTTCCATATGGGTTGCGGTATGAGCTCCTAGGAGAGAGTGGTAAAAGCGATGGAGATCTCAACTCCAGATAGGGTTCCACTCTACGAGATGCATATTCCACCAATAATAGCTTCGAGCATACTTAGAAAGCCCATAAATTCAATCCTCCTCCATAATCCCGACGTGGTCTACTCTCTCATGATGAGGGAACGCTTAGGCCTGGACGAAATAAATAGACATACAGCTGAGGAACTTTTAAAGTTCCATGAAAGCACAGGAATAGATTGGGTAAGAGTGGTCCCGGCTTATACGGCTAAACCTAAAGATCTGAGGAAGATCGATGAGCATACATGGATTATGAACGGCAAACGGTATAGGTGGACCGGGTGCTCCCTCTGGAATATGGATGAAGAAGCCGTCTACAACCCGAACTCTTTTATTGAACAGTGTAAAAGATCTGAGGTTAATGTTGATCCTAAAATTTTCGATGTTCTAAGATATCTCGAGGTTCTTGGGCTATAGACGAAAGGGCGGATGCAATACAAATGTGCGTAGACTACGGTAACAAACTTGGACCGTGGTTTTCTCCGGAAATGTTTAGGAAATTTATTAAGCCTGCGCTTAAAAAGCAATGCGACGCCTTTAAGCGTAAAGGCGCCTTCGCGGTTCTACATTCAGACGGCAATATAGCCCCCACTCTCAATGTGGTGGAAGCTGGGATAAACGCGTACCAAGGTATAGATGTAATCGCAAGTATGAGTTTAAAAAATGTTAAGGAAAACTACGGCGATAGGATATGCCTCGTGGGGAACGTTGACCCTAGAATACTTGAGTTCGGTAAACCAAAGGATGTTGCTATGGAGGTTGAAAGAATGCCTACGTGAAGGCGGGTTCAAAGGGTACGTTTTATCCGCCTCAGCGAATATATCTGCTAATACGAACGCGGATAACTTCTTATACATGATTGAATACGCTAAGAAGCGTGGTGCCTACGTAAATTGAATAACTTTTTTAAGGTTTAAGAACTAATATAATTTTATGAGCGTTGTAAAGCAAACCGTATACTTTAAAGAGCCTGGGCCGGAAAATACGGATGCCGTTTTAGATTGCGTTTTCAGAAGGATTAAAGAGGGCGATATTAAAACAGTTGTTGTTGCAAGCACATCTGGCGAAACTGGAGCTAAGTTTGCCAAATCCCTCAATGGATTATGCAACGTTATAGTTGTTTCTCATGAAGAGATGAAGCGGGAGTTTAAAGAGGAAACCCTGAAGTTTGGCGGAAAACCCTTAGATAAAACGCATCTCCCTCTGCATGCGCGCGGAATGGACGCCATTAGAAATAGTTTCTACACTTTAGGGCAGGGCTTTAAGGTTTGCATAGAAGTGGTGCTGATAGCTTCAGATTTGGGGGCATTAAACGTTGGGGAAGACGTTATAGCGGTTGCTGGAACAGGCAGGGGTTCAGACACTGCTATAGTGGCTAAAGCCTGTAAAACCAGCGACATATTTAGTAGAGATAAATCAAAGAGGCTTGAAATCAGAGAAATATTAGCCATGCCTCTTAAGAAAATGTGGTGGTGAAGTTCTAGCCTACTGTGAACTTTGCTTTCCCCCATTTTTTATGGACGACTTTGCTTATACAAAGCAAAATGCCTGTTAGCATTGGGTCTCAAGGCGAACTTGATGGTGGACATTAACATCTTTTATGATGGAAGGTAAGGTAAAGGTAAAAGTTTAAGATCCTGCTTTAGCAATCCATTTCACAATTTAAGTTTATATGAGGACATGCCAGTAAATAATTACTCAAATTTAGATACTTATGAACTGTTTTTCTGAATTTAGCTATGCTTCATATGCTTTTCGATCGGTTAAAGAGTGGGAGATTCTTTCTCCCTTCACCATTTCAGCATAGAAAAGGCATTACCCTCAAAGTTTAATAGGAGCAAAAATCGCTCAGCCTAAAAAATAGATTCATTTTCGATCGAAGTTACTAACAGAAGCCTACTTTATTTGAACTGATGACGCCTTAAATGCTATATAAACTTTAGAATCTATGTTGAGTTGCATTTCATTGAATGATCGTTTGGTTATTTGAACTGTGAAATTTTTGTTTGCTCCGACATTAACTTTTAACTTTACCACATGTCCCATGTCAGATATTTGCGTTATTTTGCCTTCAAAAGTGTTTCTTGCGCTTGAAATGAGCGGGCGAACTGATAGGATGATATCTTCGGGTGGCACATGCAGCGTTACATTCCCAACCTTATTGAATGCGGCTTCAATCTGCAAGCCGCCGCCGATGTCTACAATCGATGTGCCTTCGGCTGTTATTTTTGAAAAGCCGTGAAAAACATTCTCCATCCTAGCGAAGCTTTTAACGGGTCCTGATAATTTACCGGAAATCTCTTGAAATGTTCCCATCAACTCTATTTTTCCCTCATTAAGAAAAGCTAGCCTATCTGCCAGATTTTCTGCTTGGAACATGTTATGGGTCGTCATGACTATTGTCGTTTTCCTCTCCCTATTAACGTAGGAGAGAACTTCCTCAACTATTGAGACATTTCTCGGGTCGAGGTTTGCTGTAGGTTCATCGAGAAGGAGCAGTTCAGGTTCTATAACTAAGGCTTGAGCTATGGCTACTCTTTGGGCTTCTCCGCCTGACAAAGCCAATGCATTTTTACGTTCAAATCCATTCAGCTGAACCAATTCAAGCGTCTTTTTCACCATTTGCTCAATATTACGCTCGCTCTCATTTCTAACTTTTAAGGGATAAGCTACGTTATCAAAAACACTCATATTGAAGAGAACTGTCTGCTGGAAAACCATTCCGATTTTTCTCCGCAAAGCCGCTTTGTTTTTTGCAGAGTAATTTACGATTTCTCCGTCCAACAATATTTTTCCGCTTGTAGGCTCATCAAGCAAGTCAAGAATTCTAAGAAGCGTTGTTTTCCCAGCCCCATTTGGTCCCACTAGGACGAAGAGCTCCCCGCTTTGAACGCTGAAAGTCATATCCTTTAAAACCTGTCTTCCAGCGTATTCCTTGGAGAGGTTTTGCACTTCAACTTTTGGCAACTATCTCCTCGCCTCCTTAAGCTGGACAATTGTCAATGCCAAGTTTATTATAAAAGCCATAGAAAGCAAAATAGCTCCAAGAGTTAAAGCCATAGTGAAGTCGCCTAGCTCCGTTTCGATAACAATAGCTGTTGTCAACGTCCGCGTCCACCATCTGATGTTGCCTCCGGTAATCATTATGCCGCCCACCTCTGAAATTGCGGCGCCAAAAGCCGCGATAATTGAGGTTAAAACTCCCATGCGGGCTTCCTTTAACACAAGCCATGCTGCCTGAGTTTCTGTTGCACCAAGCGATAGGGCCTTCTCTCTAATAGATTTTTCAACACTTCCAACCGCAGACATTGTAACACCAATAATAATTGGAACAACCATTATGAGCTGAGTTATTATCATGGCTGTGGGCGTATATAATAGCCCTAACCAGCCGAGAGGCCCGGACGCGGTCAATAAAAGGTAAACTATAAGTCCCACGAAGACGGGCGGCAAACCCATAAAAGTGTTTATGATGCTTTTCAGCATGATGTCCGCAAAGCGCATCACAGCTCGTTTCCCCTTAAACTGCTTAAGCCCCAGAAGTGCTCCAACAGGTATGCCTATCAACGCACCTATTAGAACAGCCGTCCCCGAAACCCTTAAGGACAGTAAAGTTATGTTCAAAATTTCCTGCCAGAAATTATCCTCAAACACGGTGCAACCACCAGCCAAGATATTTTAAGCTTAAAAGGAAAATGGAGATCGAAGTTTTATGGATTTTGGGCATCATACCATGTCAACTCATTTTCTTGTTCAGGAAAACCCAGCATATGCGCCAGTTCAATGTTACGCGCTATAGGTTTGAACAGAGGTTCGCCTTCTTTTTTGAAGTTTGCTATAAGGTTTTGTCCCTCTTCAGATATCATCCATTTGGTCAGCATGAGCGCTCCCTTATAGTTTCTTTGAGGATGCCTTTCAGGATTAACAAGTATTATTGCATAAGGATTCAACAGTACCACATCGCCTTCAACCAGAACCCTCAAATTCACAAGCTGATTTTTGAACGATAGCCACGTAGCCCTATCCGTTAATGTATAAGCCTTCTTCTCATTAGCCATCCGCAACACAGTTCCCATCCCAGCTCCAGCTTCAACATACCATGTTTGAGTCTTTTTTAAGGAAGTTAAACCTACCTTTTTCCATATGCTTAGCTCCAGCATGTGGGTGCCTGACTTGTCTGCGCGCGAAATAAATTGGGCATTGCCTTCAGCACCCTCCTCTGCAATTCTGCGAAAGGCTTCCGCAGCAGTTCTTAAACCGTTTATTCCGGCAGGATCGCTTACGGGTCCAGTTATCACGAAGTCGTTATACATGACACCGACTCTGTGAATGCCATAAGTGCTGTTTACAAACTCAAGCTCAAGCTGCCTTGAATGAACTAGAATAAGATCCGCATCGCCTCTCTTGGCAGTTTCTATAGATTGCCCAGTGCCAACAGAGATAATGCGAACTTCAGCGTTGAATTTGCTCTGAAAGATGGGCATTAAATAGTCCAGCAGACCGGAATCATAGGTGCTTGTGGTCGTCGCCAACATAATAACAGATTTCTGAGATCTAGTATATTGCTCATAGGTAAGTGTGCCGATGATGGTGACTGCCACCATGATGATGGCGATGAAGATTTTTGATGGTTTTTTCATTTTCTGAATCGCCGTTATGTTTCAACGTATACATCGGTGAGCGATATGCATTTATAAGCATTACGGTTAATAAATAATATATGCTCACCCGGAACCAAACAAAACCCACAGCGAAAATCTGGCTTGAATACAGAGGTAAGCCCATTCTTGGACGCGGTGGCGCTGAAATTTTAAGGGCCATTAAAGAAGAAGGATCCATATCGATGGCAGCAGAGAAACTTGGGATGTCTTATCGATATGTTTGGAACTATTTGGCTAGAGTGAAAAATGCATTAGGCGAGCCTATAGTGGAAACGTTTAAAGGTGGAAAAACAGGGGGAGGCGGAGCTAAACTCACCTTATTGGGCGAGTATCTTCTTAAAGAATATAGCAGAATTGAAAATTATGTGGTTGAGGTTCTGGGTGATGAAGAGTATTGGGAGGCGGTTGGATTGAAGATAAGTGCAAGAAACAGATTGAAAGGGGTTGTTAAAAGCGTTGAGAGAGAAGACGTCGTAACCAAGGTCAAAGTGGAAATCACGGTGCCGGCAACAATAACAGCACTCATATCAACTGAGGCTGCAGAGGATCTAAGCATCCAAGTAAACGATGAGGTTGAGGCAGTAATAAAGGCAACCGAAGTTATGATAGCTAAAGAGAAGTAGGTGCCTCTAATTTCGCTAATAAACAGATATTTTATGCTTAGAAATAAATTCATTTTCCTCTTCTATTTCTTTTTTTTCTTTAGTTTGGGTTTGGGATAAAATTTTTCCTAGATCTCGCTGCTAGGGTCCATAAAAGGCTTTTGGGGGAGAATGTCATGCTCCGATTTTCTGGTGAAATATGCTTTTAATTAAGAACTCATCTCTAAATTCCATATCTTAAGTGTATTGTTATGCATGCTATTGTTATGAGGGCTTTATAGGTTATTGCCAGCCTCTCATACCTTATGGTTACTCTCGTTTAAAAACCGCATTAAAACCAGGAATAAACGAGGGCTCCAACAACTTAATCTCCAGAAATTTTTCTCCGTAAAATTACTACAGTAGCAATTTTTTCTTAGGGATAACAACTGTAGCAATGAATTAGTGAAGGGGCAGCATGGCTTACAACAACGTGAAAATAACAGAAGAGTTCGAGGAACAAGAGCGGAGAGAAATATGGATCCAGCTAGCTGTAGCTTTGGGTCTCACCATAATTGTGGCAGGATCGCTCAACTTATTGTTTCAATGGGTTTATCCACACAGCAATGCTCACCGGATATGGGAAGGAAATAGCCACGGGAATCGCCCAAAAACTTGGTATAAACGAAGTTCACGCTGAACTTTTCAGCAAAAAGAATTAAGCCAGAGAGCAAAATAGAGCCCATGTTGAACAACATAGCCTCCAAATGATGCATCCCATGGTGAATCTTGAGAAGACGAGTTCCGCAGATATCGGGCCAGAATAAAGAACAGTCTTTAATGAATCACCAGGGGCTTAGGGACGTAGGATAAACGTCTTCGGAGCACTAACAGTAGAGATTAGAGATCGGATAAAAACAGAGAAAGAAGGAATCTTACTAAACGAGGAGACTCCTAAATAGTCCTACTGCTTAAAGACCAAGATTAAGCGGCTCTATGAATGAATTCTCGGGCTCTCCGCTCATATGGAAAATCTTTTTTGGCATTAGCGCCTTCATTCTATATGGAGTGTTGGCAATGAATAAAGAAAAATTGATTGTAAAAGCTTTTGAAGAAGGCAACGGTATAGTTAAGTTGGCTCCAACATGGGTTCCCAGAAGCTTCCTTTCACCGGGAAAACGGCTTAAGTTAGCCTCCGAAGACGTTTACGCTTTAGGAATCGAGAGGGGTGGAATAGATGAGCGATGGCTGGCATCAACAACCAAAGCCGATAACCCAGGTGCGCCTGAGGATGAAGGCTTAAGCTACATGGTTGTCAAAGACGGCTTAAAAATTAGTAAAGTTCTCCTAAAGGATGCAATCGATCTTTTCGGGGACAGATTTCTGGGAAAGGATGTAATGCGAAAATATGGCGGCTGGACTGTTTTGGCAAAGTTCTTTGACAATTCATGCCCAATACCCTTACATCTACACCAGATGGAGGAGCATGCTCGGAAAGTCGGTAGGCTTCCAAAGCCCGAGAGCTATTATTTTCCACCGCAACTGAATGTTGTTGAAGGGAGATTTCCATATACTTTCTTCGGTCTGGAACCCGGCACAACCAGGGAGAACATTAAGAAATGCCTAGAGAGGTGGAACATGGGCGATAATGGGATTCTCTATCTCTCCAGAGCCTATAGGCTTAAGCCTGAAACAGGATGGCTTGTCCCAGCCGGCGTCCTGCACGCTCCGGGAACGCTAGTAACATACGAGGTTCAGAAAGCCTCAGATGTTGCAGCCATATACCAATCCATGTTTGAGGATAAACCAGTATCATGGAATCTTCTAGTTAAGGATGTCCCGAAAGAGTATTGGCACGACCTAGATTACATTGTTGACATGATAAATTGGAAAGAGAATCTGGATCCGGAATTTAAGAAGAACCATTACATTGAACCCCTCCCCTCAGAGAGCCCTGAAGAGAGAAGGAAAACGGGATATGAAGAGAGGTGGATCATTTATGGCTCAGAGGATTTCAGCGCGAAAGACCTTACGGTTCTACCTGGGCGGCAAGTAAAAATATTTGATAAAGCGGCATACGGGCTTATTGTGATACAGGGACATGGCAGAATAGGCAATTTTAAAGTTGAGGCTCCAACCATGATAAAATATGATGAAATATCAAACGATGAGCTTTTCGTCAGCGTTGAAGCAGCAAGGGATGGCGTGGAAATCATTAATGAAAGTTCCAGCGAAAATCTAGTTATACTGAAGCACTTCGGCCCTGGAAACCCGGATACGCCTAAAATTTCAAAACGGTCTTAACATTAATGACAAAAATTCTCAAGCGGGCTTTTAACTCCTTGAAAATAGCCCATATATCCTATCTATTGACTCAGCAATCTTACAGAGATTTTCAAATATGCGGATTACGTCGCGATGGGCCTCCTCAACAGTTGATTTAAGGCTTCTCCCTCTAAGCTTATATTTGCCCTCATGATGTATCACCAGCCCGCTTTTAATCATCTTATTAAGATGATGAACCATTGTCCCCCTAGTTAAAGATAGTTTTGCAGCCAACTCATCGCTTGAAAGCCCCTCATCATCCCTTGCAGATTCAAGAAGAGCCTTAAATATTCGGAAAGCCGTCTTCTTTTTATCTCTGGGCTCTAAGAAGCCTAGGCTTTTACAGATCCACTCCAAATCCCCCTCCGGATCGGCTTTTGGAGGCATGCGCATGGCTAAAATCCTATATTCAGATAGGGCATCCTCATTTATCGACATATTTTTCATCTCTTCAAAATAATTTTAGGTCGTCTTGTTTACAATTTATGATTTTAGTAAAACTTATATTTTTCGTCTAAACTAATAAATACCAGACCCTTCATTAATAATAGGAGGAATATCTTATGGCGTACCTAGCTCAAACCGCATCCGGTCAACCCGTCCTAATACTGAAGGAAGGAACCGCTAGAAGCCGTGGGAGAGAAGCTCAGAGAAATAACATCATGGCTGCCAGGGTTATTGCTGAAGCTGTTAGGACAACGCTTGGGCCACGTGGCATGGATAAGATGCTTGTTGATAGCTTAGGTGATATAACGATAACAAATGATGGCGCGGCGATTCTGAAGGAAATAGAGGTTGAGCATCCGGCTGCTAAGATGATGGTTGAGGTTGCTAAGGCTCAGGATGACATGGTTGGCGACGGCACAACGACGGTGGTTGTTCTTGCAGGTGAACTCCTCAAGAAGGCTGAGGAGCTTCTTGATCAAAACATTCATCCAACAGTTATTGTTAACGGCTACCGCAAGGCTGCCCAGAGATGCGTCGAGATCTTAGACAGCATAAGCATGGGCGTTAACTTAGACGATAAGGAAACCTTAAAGAAGGTTGCGTTAACCTCTATGGGTAGTAAGGCAGTTGGGGCCGCAAGGGATCACTTAGCTAATATATCTGTTGAAGCAGTTAAACAAATAGCTGAAAAACGCGGCGAGAATTGGGTTGCTGACATCGACAACATCCAGATAATAAAGAAGGAAGGCAAGAGCCTATATGATACCGAGCTCGTTAGGGGCATAATCCTAGATAAGGAAGTAGTTCATGCTGGCATGCCTAAGCGCGTCGAAAAAGCCAAAATCGCGCTGCTAAACTGTCCACTTGAGATTGAGAAAACAGAATTCAGCGCTGAAATCAGAATAAGAGATCCATTGCAGATGAAGGCCTTCCTTGACAAGGAAACTGAAATCCTTCGGGAGATGGTTAAGAAGATTAAGGATGTTGGTGCAAATGTTGTTATTTGTCAAAAAGGCATCGATGACATGGCGCAGCACTTCCTAGCGAAGGAGGGCATATTAGCCGTTAGAAGGGCTAAAGAATCAGACATGGAGAAGCTTGCTAAAGCCACTGGCGCTAGAATTGCAACGAACCTTGAGGATCTTAAGCCTGAAGATATCGGCTTCGCTGATCTTGTTGAGGAACGCAGAATAGGCGAAGACAAGATGGTCTTCATTGAAGGCTGCAAGGATCCAAGGGCAGTATCGCTATTGATACGCGCTGGCCTAGAACGTATGGTCGATGAGGCTGAGAGGGCAATACACGACGCCCTATCAGTTGTGTCGGATGTCATTGAGAAAAACAAGATTGTTCCCGGCGGTGGAGCCGTTGAAGCAAAACTCGCTAGGGAGCTGCGTAAGTATGCAGCTCAAATAGGCGGTAGAGAGCAGCTGGCTATTGAGGCATTCGCTGAAGCCCTGGAAATAGTTCCAAGAACATTGGCTGAGAACGCTGGTCTAGAACCGATCGATATAATAGTTGAGCTTAGATCTGCCCATGAAAAGTCAGATGGACATGTATACGGCCTAGACGTCTTCTCTGGTAAAATATGCAGCATGTATGAGAAGGGCGTAATAGAGCCCCTAGTAGTCAAGGAGCAGGCGATTAAATCTGCTGCCGAAGCTGCAGCAATGATCCTTAGAATAGACGACGTCATCGCCGCCTCAAAGCCTAAGGAAGAGGAGAAGGGCAAGGGCGCTGAGAAGAAGGAGGAAGAAGAGGAAACTAAAACCGAGTTCGACTAGAGCTAATCAAAACATTTTTTTCCAAAACTAACACTCAAATTTTTTAGGGTGCTAATTATGGCTGAAATAACTGAAATACCTACCGGAATTCATCATTTTGAGAGAATAGGTGCTCACACCCATATTAGAGGCCTAGGCTTAGATGATAACTTAAAAGCTGTAAAAATTAAAGACGGCATGGTTGGTCAGGAAAAAGCTAGGGAAGCCGCAGGCCTAGTTGTCCAGATGATTAGGGAGGGTAAACTCAGCGGTAAAACCGTCATTTTAGCCGGTCCTCCAGGAACTGGGAAAACAGCCATAGCCATAGCAATATCTAAGGAGCTAGGTCCAAACGTGCCGTTTATTCAGATGAGCGGAAGCGAGATATATAGCAGCGAAAGAAAAAAGACCGAGATCTTAATTGAAGCTATGCGCAAGTGTATAGGCGTTGAAATACATGAGATGCGGAAAGTCTATGAAGGCGAAGTTACACATCTGGAGATGAGAACGGCGCCGCACCCCTACAACCCATATCAGAGGGTTCCTGAAAGTGTGAGATTAACCCTTAAAACAGCCAAGCAGGAGAAAACAATAGAGGCTGGGGCTTCAATAGCGCAACAAATAATATCTCAGGGCATAACTGAGGGATGCGTCATACAGATAGACGCTGAAACCGGCAGGGTTGTGAATCTAGGTCTAAGCATGGAAAGTGAGAAAGGTAAATTGTACGAGTTGGACACCAGAGAGAAAATTCCGAGACCGCCCGGTGATGTTCTAAAAGAGAAAGAGTTCGTATACACGTTAACTTTAGACGATCTGGATAAGATACAGGCCAGAAACCGCTTAGGAGGAGGGTTCTTCTCGCTTTTATTTGGGTCTGGTGAAACTAAAGAAATAAGCAGCGAGGTTAGAGCCTCGGTTGATGAAATGGTTAAAAAGATGGTCGATGAGGGCAAAGCATTCATTCATCCAGGTGTGCTCTTCATCGATGATAGCCACCTCCTAGACCTAGAGGCGTTTAGCTTCCTCGGCAGGGCGCTTGAGAGCGAGCTGGTTCCAATAATTATTCTTGCAACCAACCGTGGCATAACAACCATACGTGGAACAGACATTAAGAGTCCAATGGGTTTCCCGCTGGATCTGCTGGATAGAGCCGTCATAATAGCAACTCATAAATATGATGCTGACAGCGTAAGGGAGATTTTGAAGATCAGAGCTGGCGAAGAGAAAATAGATGTTTCCAGCGATGCTCTTGAAAGACTAACGGAAATAGGGATCAATTCCTCGCTTAGATACGCAGTTCAACTCTTAAGCCTATCTGCTCAAAACGCCAAATATGTGAAACGTAAGAACATAACCATTGAGGATATTGAGAGAGTTAAGTCGCTGTTCATGGATGTAAGTCAAGCAATAGAGCACCTTAGAAAATACGAAATGGAGATGCTGAATTATTAAAGGTTAACGCAATCGCCACACATTCTTACCCTAAAGTTCCATTCTACACATCAATTAAATTATTAAATTCTAAATTAATTTTCTTAAATTTTCACGTAGCAGCTTCGGATGTGGCAACTTAAAGTTGTCTCTATTAGGCAGTAGGTGAATAGATCGCAGAGCAAGTTTCAGCGCTCGGCTTCTCTTTTCTATTCTTAGGCTTTTGTTACGCTTTTGGGGGTTTATCGTATACGCTATCAAGAGGGCAAAATTACAAAATATGCCTAATTCCAATGCATATTTGTGATTAACGAAACTATTTTATAGTTATGTTTTCCCTAAATTTATTTGGATGTGTTTGACATGGATGAAGTAGAGCGTTATTTAAAGAGTCCTATTGAACTACTTTGTGAATATTGTATTGATCCGCTTGGAATAGATGTACCTAGACCGAGGTTTTCATGGAAGCTGATGCATCATGAACGTGGGCGCATGCAGTCAGCCTATCAAATACTAGTCGCTTCTTCTGAAGAGAATTTACTCAAGGACTTTGGTGATATGTGGGATAGTGGTAAAGTTGTCTCAGGCCAATCAGTGGATGTGGAATACGCTGGAAAACCATTAGAAAGCGGCAAAGTCTACTATTGGAAGGTTAGATGGTGGGATGATAGGGGGTGCGTCAGCCCATATAGCAAATCTGCTAAGTTTGAGATGGGTTTACTTAAATCAGAAGATTGGAGAGCTAAATGGATCAGCGGTGGAAACCTATTTAGGAAAGAGTTCATGTTAAATGAGAAAGTTAAACGGGCAAGAGCTTATGTCAGCGGTCTAGGCTATTACGAGTTAAGGATAAATGGATGTAAGGTCGGTGACCGCCATCTTGATCCTGGATGGACAGATTACGGGAAAATAGTGCTTTATACAACATATGAGGTTACAGGTTATCTCAATGGAGGAAGGAACACTATTGGCATAATGTTGGGTAATGGGCGATATAACGTTAAACCTCATAGAAGAAAACCTCAAGAACCTATGCCAACACATAAACACTATGGAGATGTAAGGGCGATACTCCAATTAGTAATAGAATTTTCTGACGGAAAACAAGAGTTAATTATAACGGATGAGAGCTGGAAGGCATCTAAAGGACCAATAGTTGACGATGACATTTATGATGGCGAAGTTTATGATGCTAGACTGGAAAAGAATGGCTGGGATCTTCCGGGATACGATGACTCCTCATGGGAGAACGCTAAGGTTGTGGAGCCGCCTGGTGGAGTAATGTTTTCACAAGCAACCTTCCCGCCAATAAGGGCTGTTAGAACCCTTCAGCCAGTCAGCATAAGTAATCCAAAGCCTAATCTCTATGTGGTTGACTTCGGTCAGAACTTTACCGGCTGGGTTAGATTAACCGTTAGCGGACCGAGAGGGATCGAAATTAAGATCAGATATGCGGAGCTGCTTAATCCTGATGGGACGATAAATACTGCGCCTAATAGGGGAGCTA
>JAGTQL010000047.1:0-5548 GCA_018396555.1 Candidatus Bathyarchaeota archaeon
GTGTTGTAGCAGTGCTTAGCACAAGCATATTTATCCGTCGCCTTATCCTAGAATGGAACGCTCTAAAACCGACCGTAGTAACGCCTTTCGAATCCACGTTAACTCAGATCAGATCGCTGGTTAACTTCTTCAACCCTAAACTTCTATATATTGTCACTGAGGAGGATATTTCAAATAAAATTGAAGAATTGAAGAGATTGCTAGAAAAAGACGGCGTCACTGTTCCTCAAATATCCGTTATACGCTTGGGAACCTCCGCCGCAATAAACAATTATGTCAGAAGAATTGAGAGCGCGATTTCTGAGGCTGAGGCTGTCTGCGTCTCCGGAGACTCAACATCAATATGTGTTGCGTTAACATTGTCCGCAACGAAATTGAAGAAACCGATATGCTACGTTGCTCCACAAAGTTGCATGGAATCTTCTTCACAAAAATCTGAAATAATCTTCTTCGAGTAAACTTTAGTTCTCATCGAAATCCCCATCATTTAGATAGTGTTAGATGCGAACGATAACTTTTTGGTGTCAATCTCCCTTACACTTAACATCCGTGAAAACTTAAGCTTTTCATGAAAGGCTTATATATTTCCCATATGTACAGTCGAAGCAAATTTGTGCCCCATAACCGAAAGTCTTAAATTCTTTATGGCAATGAAGAAGAATTGGGAAGAAATATGTCCGGAGATTTATCAGAGAGGTTTGGGAAAGCAGGATTAACCCCTAGGATTCTGATCTTTTCCTTCCTCTGGTGCATCTTTAACACCGTGGTCTTCGGCGCCCTTCTTGTAGGCACAAATACAAACCTTATGATTCCATCTTTCCTCCTGTTAATAGTCGAAGCCATATTGACACGAGCTATTAACCCTGCCTATCAATTTACACCTCAGGAATGGGCAGTTTTCTTCTCAATCGCCATGTCAGGTTTAATGACGACTCCAACATGGGAAACAGGAGATATGTGGCATCAAGCTACAAATATTGCCTTTTTACGAGCGTTCGTTCGAGTTTACGCTACGAATTTTGAAACATGGCATACCTTAGAGGCTCCAGTGCCGGATCTTTGGATTGTTAAAGATCCATCGGCTATAAACGCGTATCTTTACGGAGGCCCCGTAGCTTGGGATCTTTATTTGCCTATAATTCTATTCTACATTGTAAACTGGATTAGTCTATACCTTGCCTTTCACTTTTTAGCGATAGTTTTTAGAAAACCATGGATAGACGTTGAGAGATTACCGTTCCCATGGCAGCGCCCCTTGTATGAAGCTTTAAAAAGCGCTAAAGGTCTAGAGGATAGGCCGAGCCTTTTTAATCTGAATAGAAACAGATGGTTCTGGCTTGGTTTTCTACTTGGCGCAGTTTCTGCATCAGTAGATGTGATTGCCATATGGTTTGGGGTTTACATACCGACCATGTATGAGTTTCAGAAGTATGAAATTAATTTAGCGCCGTATTTAGGCGAAATCTTCCCATCAAATCTATGGCAACTTGGTTGGGAAAGCTGGGCTGTGGCTGTAACAATCCTTATGCCTATAGATGTCTTAAATACTGCGATAATTTTCTGGGTCTTACTTGAGGGGATATGTGTTTGGATAAACTTCGTTACGGGAAGTACTCCTGCTGGTGACTATTGGACAAATGGGGTTGAAACGGGAATAATAAGACATAGGCTTCTGTTTGTTGGTAGGCCGCCAGGAGCTTTTGGACCAATTTTTATTGCTTTACCGCTAATATTAATATGGAGATCTAGAAAGGCAATAATACACTCAATTAAAGCCGCAGTTTCCGGGGCGCCAAGAGAAGAGGATGAACCTCACTCCTGGAGAACCGTTTGGATCGGCTTTATTCTATGTTTTATAGTCTGGTACATTTCAATGCTTGCTAGTGGAGCACCTTGGTATATCTTCTGGACCTTTATAATGTTGACCCTATTCTTCATTTTCTCTGCGAGATGGTGTGCGGAAACAGGAGGCGTTCTATTTCCAACTCATAATCTAGATCAACATTACAACATATTCTATGATACTTTGCCATTACAAGCAGCTGGCAATTTAGGGCTAAATACGGCGAGCACTGCTACAACACTTTACGCTGGAAATTGGTACCATTGGTGGGTCCCATTAATACCAATGGAGCCAACTCTTGTCGGTTTTAAATTTGCACAGGAAACAAAAACAGACAATAAAGACATTAGCCTAGCTATAATTTTCTCCACAATAATTGGCATAGCAATTGCCATACCGCTTGGCATCTGGATGTTCCATAATTGGAGTGCTTCAATCTTATACGAGAGGATGCTGGAGTTAGGAGGCGTCGCCACAACATATGAAGGCTGGCCACCGCTTGTTCCCTTCTTGATGTCCGGTCAGTCATGGCTTGACTTCTACACCATACCTGATTTGCCAATATGGTGGATAACGGGCTTCATCATAATAGTATTGATGGAAATCTTAAGGACAAGGTTCACTTGGTTCTTCCTGAATCCTATAGGAATAGTAGTTGGCTCAGGGGCAATGTGCGAGTGGTTCTACGATGGGAATTTAGTGCTGGCATGGATAATTAAGCAGCTGTCCTTTAGGATCCTAGGCGGAAAAGGATATGAGCGAATAATTGTTCCAATAGCCTGCGGTCTAATGATTGGCTACGCATTCTTCTTCATGATACTGCAAATACCAGCAGTATTCGCTGTAGTCATCTGACTTCCGCTTTCTTTTTCCCTCATTTTTTTAATATGCGATTTTCCAGCCTTATTATCATGTCTTATATCAATTATGCATGTTTGCTTTTAATATGATCGACTCTGGGGCCTCATTGAATCCCATTCTTATAATTCCAGCCGCTTTCTCCGTTATTTGTTTTCTAAAAAGTTTTTGGCGATTCTTAAGGTACGCTTTGCCAGATCAGATATTTTACTATCATTATAACCAATAACGAAGCTTTTTACATTGTTATTTAAGGGTTTTATCCATTTATCTGGTAGGCTTTTTGCTCCTAAAATTATTCCCATAATTGATCCTGTTGTAGCACCGTTACAGTCAGCATCCCAGCCGCCCATTACGCTTATAGATATGCTTTTTTCATAATCTCCTCTACCATAAAGCAATCCCATAGCAACTATTGCAGCATTGTTTATCGTATGAACAAAATGATAATGCCCATATTTCTCAGATATTTTGTTCCATGCATCCCTCCAGTCATAATATTCCTTGCTCCATTTCAGAACATCTCTTATGGCTTCTGTAAGCCTAGATTTTTTAGGAATAACTGACAATCCTGTTTCAATAATTTCTTCAACATTGCTTATTGCGAATGCAGCGCTTATCATTGCGCTGACAAACATCTCGCCATATATGCCATTCTTCACATGCGAGAGGCTCGCATCCCGATATGCCAGCTCAGCGGCTAACTCCGGATTTCCAGGCGCCACATAACCCCATATGTCGGCTCTTATCTGGGCGCCAATCCACTCCCTATAAGGGTTCATGTACGTGGCCACTTCAGGCGGCTCCAGACCATTAATGAGATTTCTGTAGGCGGCGCGCTCAGCGGTATAAACTTGCATATAAGGAAGTAAATGAAGCCATACTTCACCAACATTCATTGTTGTAAAACTTGGGCCGTAATTCTCTAAGATATGCAAATTAACTATCGTGTAGTCTATGTCATCGTCACGAGCCATACAATTTATTTGACCGCGTAAAACTCCCACCCCAGTTTTCTTAAGCATATTGTCGATGTAAGAGAGCCTATTCCTTAACCATTTAGGGGCTTCCTCAGGTAAATCCCTTATTGGTGGGAAATAATCTTCTAAGGGATAAGCATTTGCAATCTTTAGCCAGATCTCAATTTGCTCCCGATTTAAGCCTTCAACCGGCTTCCCAAGCAGGCAACCAGCGCAGCGACCAAGCCAACCGCCATAAATCTTATCAAATAAATCTTCATCAGAAAGAGCCATAGATATTTTCTCAATTTTTCTCGGCCTCTCAGATGCTATTTCCTGAAGATCCGATGGCTCTTTATATGGAAAATCTGATCTAGGTGGGCATTTTTCTAAAGCATTAAAAAAATCTTTCAGCTCAGACTCCGTTTTTGTTTCAGTCTTTAAAAATCTCTCCTCGACATCTGTGACATCGTAGCCCTCTTCCTCTTTTTGTACTATTTCGTCCTTAACTATTTGTTTAATCTCATCAACCCGCATTTAATCACCAGTAAAGGAGACTCTTTAAAAAATATTTAAGGATAATATCCCTGAGCAGATTATTTTATAGAAATGCGAATCATCTTTGATACAATTGATTTCTCTCTAAAATTCTGAGCGAAAATTATGCTCAATTAATAAAAAGACTCAAGATGAATACCTAATATTGATTCTATAATTTAAGCATCTGCTCACTGGTAAAATATGAATGATGAGACGCGATATTCTTTAAAATAGTTATACTATTACAATCCGCATTGAACAAAAGCGTTCTTGAACTACCATCACTTATAGTGTTCTTTCATTTCTTTGTTAAATGGCAGATTCAATATGTCTTCTAGGAGTTTTTCAGCCTGCTCTTTGGATCTTGTCCACGGGTCCATCATTATCAGTTGCAGTAGGAGCTCCCTGCTTCCGGCTTCGTAGGCTTCCAGCTCCGTTTCAACTGGCGCAACCCTATCCCTGAGGATATATGCAATTAATGGCTTAGGCAACCCGTCGGTTTTGACTCCATGAACACCCCTCTTGCTTACTAACGCTGGGACCTCAACCTCGAAGTTGTAGGGAACGCCGGGAACAAGGTTGCCGCTGTTCATGATGTTAACTTGGAAAATCCTCGGGGTGTCGCAGGTAATAGACTCAATGATGTCGATTATGCTTTCCCCAGATTTACGCGGTGGAAATATATCTGTAACCTTCACGGTGGGATCCTGAGCCAGTTTCATTAACTCCGCAACCGGATCTTTTTCCTGCGGCTCAAGCACGAAATTCCACCATTTTCTAGGGTTCTCCTTCCATTTCTTCTCTGTTTCATTATTAATGTGATACCACCAGGGCCATGAGCCCCCTCCCGGTGTGCATGTGTCCCCTATTGGGAAAATGCCAAATCTCCTATAGAGATCTACGGCTTTAGGTCCTAGGCCGCTACTTGGCGGAATATTCTCCCAGTATTTTTCGGCTTTATTCTCAATCCAATTGTCTAGGAGCGGATATGCGTCCTCGCCCCTATAGTGGAAGTGGGTTAACCATATGAAGTGGTTCACCCCGGGCACTAGGTAGGTTACATGCCTAGCGTCTAGCCCAAGGGCATGGACGATCTCAAATATTCCGCGGTAACCATGGCATAAGCCGACAAACCTAAGCTTGGGATATTTGCGCCCTATCATGGTGACGCCTGCTAGAACCGGATTTGCAACCTTAATGTACCATGCGTCTGGGCATATGTCTAAAATATCATCCGCTATTGACTCAAAAAGCTTAAACTGGTGGTAGTTTATCCAGAATCCCTCGTCATGCATGATGTGATAGCTGCCGCCGAACCTATAGCCGTGGATCTCTATAGGAGATTTGG
>JAGTQL010000047.1:5605-13579 GCA_018396555.1 Candidatus Bathyarchaeota archaeon
CCCTAAGTGACTCCTTTCTATTTGTCGTCTTCTCAAGTCTCAAATTGATACCGACCTCGTCAGCGTATCTCCTGCATAATGCATACACGGCGTCTAACCTCTCTTGGTTTATATCCATGAAGTTAACGGTGCTGCCCTCAAGGCTCGGTGTTAAACAGAGATCCCTAACAAGTCCAACTGAGAATGTGGCGCTGCCCGCGCCGATAATGCTAATTTTAATCTCAACCATGATCGATCAGCCAGCTAAAGTGAAAATTATTTGAACGAGCCAATGCACAAATATTTAATTATCCCCTCTTTTAATATGTAAACCCTATTGTTCCCAGCCCTGCGCTAAACCCTATATTTTCGTGGTTAATGAGGAAATTGAGGGTTAGGGGCATGAGCGAAGAGAAATTTGTGAGTAGAAATTTAGCTATTGCGCTTGAAATACTATGCGTGGTTTCAGCGTCAGGTTTAGTTGGGGTGATAGCGAACTACACGTCAGTAATAAATGAAAAAGATTCTCAAATATGGACGCTTACAGACCAAACGAATAATCTTCAAACGTGGCTTGAAGGGAACATAACCCTTTACAATTCTCAAATCGAATCGCTTAGCTCGGAAATAATATCCCTTCAAAATCATAGAAATTCTAGCCTAAACCGTCGGAAAACCCAAACCCCCTTTCAAAAGCAACCCTTTAATGGCGTAGGATAGTATTGGTGATGGCATAGCTTTTACGCATTAATCACGGAATATTTTATTTGGATGAAAACAATAAGAAGCATAAAGAGGCGCATCAGCCATTTGAAGATCCATTTTCCCTCCTCCACAGCGTATGATCCCAAAATCTTTATAGGCTTCACCATCGTAACAACCTTAGCTATATTTTTACTTCCACACGTGCGACCTTACATACACATCGTGTTCCTCCTAACCTTTTTTCTCATTCTGCTCCCAGGCTTCGCAGTCATCCATATGCTATTTCCAGAGGACGAAGTTAAGCCGATAGAAAGGGCGGCTTTTTCAGTCAGTATAAGTTTGGCTCTAATTCCTCTAATTGGGTTAACACTTAACTATACGCCTTTAGGGATCAAAAAAATCTCTGCGATTGCATCATTATTTCTTTTAATTATGGTTTCTAACACGCTACTGATTATTAAAAGGAAGCGCACAAATGCTTCGCAATCTAAAAAAATCGAAGTGAACATGAAACTAATATTCTGCGCATTTATACCCTTCGCGGTCGCTGTAATCCTAAGGGTTTATCCTCACCTGATTAGCGGTTTACCCTTTTCCGTGGATTCCTGGCCCTCAACTAGATACGCTGATCCCCTCCTTAAGTATTCGCCTGTTTGAGCATTACGTTATGCCGCTTTTCTGGCTGGCAGCAGTTCTCGGGCTGGAGGGATACGCGGTCTTCGGAAGCAGAGATCCCAGCTTAAGTTTAACATTAACCTACCGCGGAATAAACTTCCTTCTACCGCCAGTCGCCATCCTCCTAGCAATCGGGCTTCATGAGCTTTATGAGCGTTGGAGAATAAGAAAAATAGCTAAAGCAAGCATCGCAATAGTTATGCTCCTCACGCTGTCCCTAAACGTTTTCGGCGTTTACGCCACAATCCACCTTCAGGAACGCTATATGGGATACTTTTGGCTCTATAGGGTTCAGGAATATAGGGCTGCCAGATGGGTTAAAACGGTTCTCAGCGACGGAACGGTTGCATGCGATGTGAAGATCGCTTACATACTTAAATGCTACTTTAACTTGAGGGTTGACGAATTTCAAGGGCTCAGATACCTGAATGGAGAAAGCGGTCAGCCCAGAATCCTTTTTACATATGACCAGATGAGTAAAAATGGATATGTCATTTATGGCGGCTACAGCGTCGACCTACCTGGTAGGTGGGTCGATAAAACTTTAACCCTGAACCACTATACTCGAACGGAATAGCGGATATATACGCTGGATAACCTAAGAGGAAAAGTTTTCGCCGCGCGTTGTTAGCTATGTGTGCTCGGCAGCATGACGGAAAGCATGTATCCCAATCCCGCTCTAATTCTGGTTGAGAAGGGGGATAATTTCCCTTCAAAACTCACATTTCCATACTTAATGGCTTCAATAACATCGTCGTTACTGGGGTTGCTTGCATCAACAATGGTGTAAGAGTTGCCTACGTTTTCGGGGCAGTGTGCATCGCTTCCAGCGACGCTTGGCGCTCCAAGCCTATCGGCAATTCTTAAGCTTCTTTTCACGAAGAATCTGTATATAGGATATGATGCATTTAAAACCTCCACAGCGTCGGGCTTACAACGTATCCACCTATCTGAGTGTATTCTTCCAGCAGTCGGGTGTGCTAGGATGGTTAATCCGCCTAGTTTCCTAACCCATCTTATGAGGTCCTCGTAGCGTATAATTTCGATTTTAGGCGGTGTTCTCTCAAGCCCTATCACGAGCACGTGGCCAGCATCTGTGCACACTTCATAGCCTGGTAAAACCAGTAAACCGAAATCGTATGATTCGGCTTCAAAATATCCCTCAATCGTATTATGATCTGTGATCGCTAAGCCGTCTAAGCCCTTAGACTTAGCCGTCCTTAAAACATCTTTAACGGTTCCACCGCCATCTGAATGAACCGTGTGAACATGGAGATCAAGCTTCAAGCAGCCATCACTTTTCTACGTGATTGTTGATTATGGCTTCAAGCGTTCCATATATAGGAAAGACAAAGCTATTTATTCTTTATTCTCCTGAGTTCTACCTTTAAACCCCTCTGGAGAAAAGAATGTTGGAATTTTAGTCTTCTTTAACATGATGAAGTCTTGAGTCTTCAATAAAGCATTAGATTAATAACTGAAAGGCATGCGTTAAGTTATTCCGATTTTCGGGTGAGAGATAAATATGACATCCTCAAATTGAACTAATCGGATGCTAACTCAAAACCTCGCAACATAATGTATTGAAATTAACTTCATAAAAGTGAGGCTTAATCCCTTTGAGGAAAGAATCTGAAGAGAACGAAACTGTTTCTGGCTGGGAGAAGAAAATATTTTTGTTAGTAGCCTCGATCCTTTCCGCTCTCATAATGACCTGCATACTTCTCAACAGCGTCTTAGATGGATATTTTTTGTGGATATGCCTAGATAAGGGGTTCTTAATAGTTTATTGGCAAAGAGAACCAGTCTATGAAATTAAGATGCAATTTAATTTCAGATATCCGCTCTGGGTTCCACTTCTACCATTAGCAACGATTTTTGCGGCTCTTTTAGCATTAAACTGGCAGATCGGCTCAAAAATAATTGTACATGGTATAAGAATACATCATTACCATGTAGGGTTCCTGCAAAAACCATAATAATTCAGCATAAAGGCGAAATAAACATTTTAAGATCAATCGGTGCATCTAAAAAACTTCTAAAGAGAGATCTTTTAATCAAGCTTCTTCCCTGTTCCGTAATTTCCTCATCAATCGGGGTCGCCTTAGCAATCGCGGCCTTAACAATAATTCAGGAATGCGGCTGCCTAAAGATTCTCTCACACGCAGCGTCCTTTCAGATCGATCCGCTTGTCATAATTTTAAATATCATTTTAGTTTTTCTATTAATCTCCGCAATTATTCTCCGCTCTGAAGCAGAGATATAAAATTACTGAAACTATTAAAGCATATTTAAGCAAGATTAACTATTTCATAAAGGAAGATTTATGGAACGTGCACATATATGGATGAAGAATTGGCTGTGCCTGAGAATTAAATCGAAGCTTAAATGATTCCTGTAAAAATGTGGGGATGAACGCTTTGATAGAGATTTCAGACGTCTGGATGAGTTACGGCGCAACCCAAGTTTTGAGAGGCATAAACCTATCCGCTGAAGAGGGCGACTTCATCGTTATTAGAGGCAAATCCGGCGCGGGAAAAACGACGCTTCTCAAAATTATGGGCCTTCTGGAGCCTCCGGATAAAGGCGAGGTGAAGATTTTCGGCAAAGCAACAAGAATGTGAGTGACGATGAGAAATCAAAAATAAGGCTTCATTCAATAAGCTTCATCTTTCAATTTTTTAATCTAATGCCCACCTTAACAGTTTTAGAAAATATAGAGTTGCCCCTTGCATTGGTGGGGGTTAACAAACTTGAGAGAACAAAGCGGGCGCGTGAACTCTTAGAATATTTTGATCTAGCGGACTTGTCATATAGGTTTCCCGAAACCCTAAGCGGGGGAGAAAGGCAGCGCATAGCGATCATAAGGGCGCTGGCAAACAACCCTAAAATCATACTGGACGATGAGCCGACGTCAAGCCTAGATGATGAAAACTCGCAGATACTTATAAAACTGCTCAGCGATATAAACAGGGAGAGAAAAGTGACTATTATATTCACAACCACCGACTTATATGAAAGGGTGCCGGCGACGAAGGACTACGTGATGAAGGAGGGACGCTTAAAAGAATCGATGGAAAACATGCGATAAACTCTTTCCATTTTAAGATGATAATAAGATGAAAATAACTACTGTTTTTAATGGAAGTCATCAATGTAAATTTTTGTCTTCTCAGTTTGCTGACACTGAACTTTTAATGGTTTGATGCTATGGAAACGAAGCTATTGGAATGCCTAAACGCGAGCTGCTCTTCTGCCTCTGCGCCTTAACATGAGGGCCGCCGCTATGACGACTATTACAACCGCAGCTATTATTATGTAAGTTGTATATTCTTGTCTTTTCTCAAGAAAGCCCTCTGGGACCTCAAATGATGCATCTACATCCAGCGGTTCCATTAGGTAGCTTCCCCAATCGTCCCAGCTGCTTCCGCCAGCCAGCACCTCCACTATCACATGTTTGTCCGCTTTAACTGAGTGGCATCCGCTTTCAAGAAGCCTAAACTCGTCTTTCTCCATTCTTATCGGTGCGCCTCCATCTATACTTATCATTAAGTCTTCCGGTGCAAAAACAACAGCCATTGTCGGAGCGTAAAATCTTACCTCCTGATTGGGCTTAGCGCCAACAAAAGTTATGTCATCGCCAAGATGATCCATATCAACCACTCCTTCGGTTTGACCAACCATGAAGCATATATTTCCAGCGCTTTGAACTATAAGTTTAAATCTTCCAATGCCTAAGTTATGATACCAGTAGTTCCTGTTCTCAACATCGCTTGAAGTGAAAGTTCTTTCAGCTATGGTATCGAGAGCCTCATTATACACGGTAACCTTTCCCTCCTCAAGGGGGATGACTATAAATGCTGCGGATCTTCCTTCCTCCTCCAATGTTACGGATACGGGAGCATAGAATACTCTGCCAACATACCCGCCAGTTATGGCTGGAACTGCCACAAAATCTCCTAGAGCAGAGCAGGAGAGTACAGCATCGCTAGTTGTAGTTAAACGGTAGACAACATTATTTCCAGCGCCATTATTATATTCAAAACGGTGCTTCCTTGACTGCAATATGGTTGTGTGAGAGTCACGTTGTTTAAGATGCCCACCCGCTGTCCATCGTTCTATCACATCTGAAAGAGACCAATCCGTTTCTCTGAGAGCGAATAGGTAGAAGTTATATCCTATTCTATCCTTTGAATACGCATAGGGATGTGTTCCTGGGGCTGCGACAAATACGAATTCTCTGCCCCTGAAGCCGCCGGTTACTGATGGATAGAAAGTGCTGGTTCCTCCAACCGATCCCTCCGGTTCAAAGACCCATGCGCCTCCGGCGAGCATCGCTGCTACTCTTTGCGAAGATACCAACTTAAAGAATGATCCGGCTGATATGTAAAAGAACTTTTTTTCAAATTTATCAATCACTTCGGAGGCGAGCATTACATTTGAATAAATGTCCCATATTTCAATGTAAGTATCATCTTCCAATCCAACGACATCAAGTATTGCCACGCCGGATGGCACAGTATAGGAAATCACTGTTCCCTCAATTAATTCATCAACTTCTCCAGGATAATCTCCTTCGCCACCAGCAATATTTGTTGTTGGCGGAACATATCCATAATAAACATGCTCATTTATATTAGAGTTTAATGAGGGTAATGTTGCTGACGCCATGGTTAGAAAGATCAAAATAGATAATATTGTGGCTATCATCCAAAACCTTCTAGTTAACATAAACTGCCTCCCTAAATTTATCTATACATAAATCAGAACGTAACTAATATAAAATTTTTCCTAGATCTTAACTGTTGGGATTCATAAAAGGGGGTATGTTCTGAATTGCTGGTTAAATATGTTTTTTAATTAGGTTTAAAACGGCATTAAAACCCGAAATAAAACGAGGATTCCAACAGCTTAATTTCCAGAAATTTTCCGCAAAATCACTACAGTAGAAATTTTTTCTTAGGAATATCAACTGTAGCAATGGATTAGGGAAGAGGCAAGCGTTCTTGAATTCCTTTCAGTTCTATCTCTCGCTCCCTCAATAAGCGAAATACAAATAGAGTGAGAGAGAGCGCCAGTACTTCCATTCATTTCGGCCTCTTCCTTCATTTTCTTACCTCTTTCAATCGGCTAAAACAGTAAAACTCAACCCTAATAGCAGAGCCCATTTCAAGTTTCTTTCCAAAAGTGGGGGAAATTTTTTGGCGGGCCCGCCGGGATTTGAACCCGGGATCTCCGGCTCCGGAGGCCTGCACGCTACCCCTTGTTCGGAGTTGTTCGGTGCCTTTGATCCTGGCTAGGCCACGGGCCCATTAAGTCGCCTGAATAAGATTATGTTGTTGTGCTATTTGTGCTTTCCACCGGATACTTCACTCTGTATACGCATACTAGGGGCACTATTGAGGTTCCCGGAGCCGGGTTCGGCTGTCCCTCATTTTGCGAGAAGTGTGCTTTCTCGAAATATTCTAGTTTTGTCGTTGAGTAGCCATATAAGGTCATTTCTTTGCCATAGGTCATTAGCTTATATAACACCGTGTTTTGTCCTAGACTGTTAGATATGGTTTCGCCGCTATCAACCTGATAATTTTTATTATAGTCCACCCAGTCCCATCCAAGCGTGTAGTTGCCGAAAAGAGTGTCATTAAGTCCGGGTATTAAAGCCATCCATCTCCATTTGCCGTTGTCTCCTCCGTAGCCCGGTGCATCATAGCCATCCTTGCTGAAAGTTACGTATACAACTACATGCGTCACCAAATATTTTTCAAGGATCTTAATGGCTTCAGTCTCATTTGACATAAACATTCTTCCAATCTGCTGTATTTGCGTAGTATTGATTGTGCCGTTGTCAGCCAGGGTTGTTTTATTAGCGACAACGGTTATCCAGTAGCCGTAATCCCACCAGCTCGCAACGATCGTTCCAACTTCACCGGGCTTAGCGCCTGGCGGTGGAGGTTCCAATGGTGAGGGAGGCAAGTTCTCGCGCATCCAAATCAATGTTTCAATCCAATCTGAAACAGTTGATGTAGGCTTCACCGAAAGGCTGGCTCCTGAAAGAGTTGTCGGCGTGTCGGCGTGGAGAAGAACTCTCGGACCCTGAGCTTTCGGACCTAAAACGAAGTCTGTTCCGAAAACATAGGTTAAAGCGAAGAGCGCAAACATCAGTATTAGAAGTCCGCCTATAAGATCTTTCCCAATGGGCTTAAACTTTACCCTTCGCCCAAGGGATTGCGAAGTCTCCTTCAAATTTAGAATAAGCGGCGTCAATGTGCGCTTTAAGGCTAAGGCCCAAAGCAGACTTACGGCGGGCGCTGCAAGCATATTCAATCTTATCATTGAGCTAGCGAAATATATGGAGGTTAAACAGTATATGATTATGAAGACGCTTAGATTAGTTGCCATTAAAGCTGCGAAAAAGATTCCGATGGGCACGAACAGGACGCCTATGCCAAAATTGTAATAGAATGTTGCCCAGGATGATGGCTTATGCTCCGCAACGGACTCAAAAAGCGGGTGGGCTACACGCTGCGTAGGGTCTACGGCGAAAAGAAACTTTAGCCCAACAGGGCTGATGAACCCTTTTAAAACAAGGAATGCGTAGGCGGCGGCGACAAGCAT
>JAGTQL010000048.1:0-5397 GCA_018396555.1 Candidatus Bathyarchaeota archaeon
TCACATGCAGACTTATAAGAACAAAAAGAGAGGTGTGTAAGAATGGCGCAGCCTGAGCGTGGAAAAGCCGCTCCCAATCCAGACAAACTGTCCCCCTCACCCATCGTGGACTCGGCTCCTTCGCAGCGTGGCTCCACCCGGCTCCACCAAGCTCAGGATGCGGCAGCCTGTCTGGAATGCGGCAAAACTAGTGATGTTGTCGCTGAGAAAGATCGTGCAAGAGAAGTTATCTCTTTAGTCAAGCAGATTGCAAGAACCTTTATTGAAATTGAGAGTTGCCGACAATGAGATTTCGGGCGGTCGTTTAATTTTATTTATATGGTAGCGGGGGGTCGATTTGAACGACCGATCTCTGGGTCTCCTAGGGATTTAAAGTCCCCTATGAGCCCAGCGGGTTAACCTGGCTACCCCACCCCGCTTCTTGCTATCTAAAATATTTTTCCAAAAGATTATGAAAAGCTCTACTTTAAAAACTTATCTCTGGGCGAAGAAGATCCTTAAGTTTTAGTTCTCGCTTTTCTCTCTAAATTTTCGGAAATCTTATTTTTCTTCAAAAGATGGAGGCTTCTCCCGCAAATCCCCTTTTTTATTTTCTAACAGTTTAAGTTTTTTTCTTTTAACTTCAACTAACAGAAATACAAGGGTTTCAAGCCTTATCAGCCTCTGGTAAGAGGCCCTTATTCTTTCTCCATAGCTCATGGTCTGCTTAAGCTTGATTTCTTCCTCAATTTGTTGTAGGTCTTTCTTTAAATCTCCTCGTTTGGCTTCATAGATCTGCCTATCTAGTTCATGAGCTCTTTCATAGAGACGTGAGAGCCTACAGTGTAAGGGATTGTTTTTATTGAACTTGGGTACGTAGATGAACTGTGTGATGTGTGTATACCCCCAATTCATAAGTATAAGCGGCAATAGTAAGATTAACCATGGTTGAGTTTAGGACGGCGGATATAAATAGGCTTCACTAACATCTTGCGTAGGAATTAACATCAGACCTGCATCAGGCATAACGGGCTACGCTCTTATTAAGATTTTGGCGCTCCACATTAAAGGGAGTCTTTCCAGTGTTTATTGTGAGTGATAATGGCTGAAATAGGCTTAAATTTGGGTTCTTTCGCACCTCTAGATGCCAAGGCACGCATCCAAGAGACAAGCGCCATTACCGTTATATGAGCGACGGGTTATTTACCTTCGATGTTAAGACTGCTGAAGCAAAGCTGACGAATCTCCCCGTGATAGCACTAGCGATTGCTTTCCAAACAACCTTATATGGGGAGAGTGTGTAGTCACCTATATCGTAAACTGAATAAAATGGATTTCCTTTTCCCTAGAGTTTATGTATTGATCTGTTTTGTAATTCATTTCTGAAAGTGTAGAAGTATTCATATGTTTTGGGATACTTTGTTTTTAGCTTATTTTCTGGCATAGGCTTCCCATCGATAGGATTGTGCGGAACAATAGTATATCCATACTCGCTTTCAACATACCATTTTTTAACGTTCCGCCCTCTCGATAGCGGATAGACCAATTCTTTTTCTACCACTTGTTCAACTTTTCTAACCTCTTTCTTTTGTCAAAAATATTCTGCCGAAACATTTTCTTACCCTCCAGCGAGCTGATGCACTCTCAAATTCGTTTTCCCATAAGCATCAATTCGGCTTTCGATGCGCATACGCGCAGTTTTTCTCCTCAGATTCCATCATCTTCCTCTCGCAATTTTTGCAGAGGAATAACAGTTTGGTCTCTTTAGGTGTACCAGCTATTCTGACTTCTCTTTTAGCGATTTTAAGGATGTAATTGTCGGCTTCTGGCGGTAATTCACCCCTTTCACATTTATAGCACTTATAAAGTGAGCCATCGATCTTTATCTCGGATAAGTCTCCAACGATGTTGATCCATTTCTGGCTGACGGCTTTGATCCCAACTTTTTCAGCTATCCTTAAGCCTTGTGCTACAAGCCACTTCGCCTCTGAAATGTCTATAGGATGGTAGTTAAAACCTTGCTCCGTAACTTCCTCGACCATCGCATTGAACATCTCATCAAACCTCTCCTTCTCCATAGATAAACTTCCAAAACCATCCTTTAACCCAAGCTTCCACAAGTCGATGAGGAGGTAGGTGAAGCAGACCATATCCCGTGATAATCTTCTGGCCACCATCAAATGAACAGATCCTGAACCAACATTTGTCCTCACAGCGAGGTATACGGGGAAAGAGTCGTACTTAACCCTGCGAGGCATATTTCCTACATTAAGTATGAATTCACCTCTAAATTATTTAAGCTTTTTTCTGTAAGGTTTAGGTATGGGGTTTCATGAGGCTTCTGATGGTGCATCTTCAGTGGTTAAACGAAAGCGCAGATTCTGGTGATGAGGTTGTTTTCTTCTATAGCGGTCACGGTGCAAGGGGCAAAGCCAGTGACGGGGATAAAGAGCTCATTGATGAGGCTATAGTTCCCTATGAGTGCACAGCTGAGTCCTTAATCTGGGATGGAGACTTAAAGCAGATGTTCTCAGACTTCGAAACGACAAGGATAATCTTCATTTTCGACTCATGCTACGCCGGTGGAATGACAGATCTGAAGGCTGATGGAAGGATCGTTGTCATGGCATGCTCGGAATCGGGCCTTTCATATGAGAGCTCCGCTTGGGAAAATGGACAATTCACATACTACTTCGTGGATCAAGGGATACTCCTAGGAAAAGCTGACATATACGATCATGATGGGGATAAAGAAACAAGCGACGTTGTAATTGAGGAAGCTTTCGACTATGCAAAGGCTAACTGCCAGTATCAGACACCGACAATAAGCGACTCATTCGAAAATGACCTTCTCCCATAATCAACGCTGTTCTTCCCTTCCCCCATTAATGAGGGAAATAATCCACGCCTAGCATTCTACATCTTATCCTGCCGCTTGTGAATGCGGGACGCATATAAAACGAAAATTTTAAGTGTTTAAGGAGAAATAAAAGGAATGGGATGTTAAAATGTCTTTTTGCAAGCAATGTGGAAGGGAGATTTCGCAGGATGCTAGGTTCTGCCCCTACTGTGGTTCAGATCAAACCTCCTATGCGCCGCCTCCACCGCCTCCGACGCAAGCTGGTTTGGAAACAAAAAACACGGGTTTAGCTGCGGTTTTAGCCCTAATATTCGGCATCTTCGGATTATGGGGTGTAGGGCATATCTACGTTGGAGAGGATTAGCCCTGCTCATATTAGGCATCATACTTGAGTGGGTTCTAGGCTTCTTCGCATTCTTCGGGATGATGCTCGGCGGAATATATGGGATGCATCGCTATGGATTACCCATGCTTCTTGGGGGATTCGCCGGATTAATAATTTGGATGCTGGTAACCCTCGCCATCTTCATTTGGCAAATCTACGACGCTTATAGGTTAGCCAAATACTATAATGAGCATGTTCAGCAGCACAGAAGGGCACCATGGTAAAAATGAAAATCTTAAAATCAATCGCTAAATCTAACATCAACCATGCCTAAATTTCTATTGTGGAGTCCTCGCCCTCCTGTGTTTGCTGTGCGCGCTCAGGCAGCTTTGAGTATTCTCCGTCGGCTGTTCTGTACGCAGCGAGCCTGCCAACAGTTTTCCACCCCCCGCCTGTGGGGCGGCGGATCTGCACCGTAATAACCTCGGCTTTCGGATCGGACTTCCCAGGCCACACTGTAAGGGTGAGGAAGTCCCCGTTGCTCAGCTTAGTCCACATTCTCGCCTTAGGCTGAGGCTTACCCAGCAAGACCTCTACTTCCCCCTCTTCCTCCTCCCTCTAGCTTCCGGCTTAACCTCCTCACCTGCAAATGCGGTGAACATGTCGATTATATGTGAGGCTATGCTGGAGAATATTATGCGCCTCTCCTCCCTAGGTAGATCGGAGAACTGTTTCTCCACCTCATCCCACATAACCCTGAACATGAGAACGATCTCCCTAATAGTCATCTTAACATCCTCAAACTCATCCTCCTCCACATCCAACCCTCCTCACACCCAACCGACACATATACCATTATCCGCATTTAAGCCTTTATAGATAGGGCTTGCGCCGCCGACCTAATAAAATGTTCTTTTATTTTCTCTTATTTTGCTTAATTAGGCTTAAATTTGGTTTTTTTGGCTTATTTTTCAGAGAAGAAAGGGTTTAGGCGGTATTACTTTCAATTCTCTTTGTGAGATTCAGTTATAGTTCGCAGCTGGGAAGATGGATTCCAGCTCCCTCTTTCAATTCTCTTTGTGAGATTCCCCTGATGCCACCAAAGCCGTCGGCAAGAACCATTCAGACTTTGGAAGCGAGAAGGGAGGAGCTACTCAAAGCTCATGAGGCAGCCCTAGATGCCGTCAGGAAGGCTGAAGCTGATCTCTAAGCTGCGAAGGAAGCGGGTGGGAAAAGAACTGATGAGGTGAGGGCGAAAGAGGAAGCTCTGAAAGAAGCTCGTAGGGCTCTTGCTGAAACCGAGAAAGAACTCAAAAATGTGACAAATGATCTTGAGAAAGCGAAAAACGAAGCTGCGAAGGCGGATGAGGAGCAGAGGAAGAAGAGCGAGGGCTTCATTCTTCAGGTCTCGGATGAGGACCGCTGCGAAACTTCAGAACCCAAGGCTGAAGCGCATAACTTTCCACACGATCCGACATTGGAAAGCCACGATGGAGTACCACCGCACGAAGGATATCCTTCACGTTAAGCAGCTTCTAGGCCATAGGACCGTTGACACCACCACGCTGTATATTCAGCTTGAGGAGGCGCTTTTCAGCAAGCAGCCAGACGAGTTCCACAGCGCAGTTGCAAAGACTGTTGATGAAGCCAGGCAGCTCATTGAAGCCGGCTTCGAATACGTCTGCACTTTCGGCGACGCAATCCTCTTCAGGAAGCGGAAATAAGCTACGGAAATACTGAAAAATACACGGAAATCTTATTTTCTAGTGTCTATTAAAAGTTATTTTGCAAGGAGGTTATGTCGTCTTGGCTGAGGGCAATTTCCTTATAGGAACTGACATTGGGACTTTCGGCACAAAGTCTGTGCTTGTGGACGCTGAGGGCAGAATATTGGCGGAGGCTTTTGAGGAGACTGATATATTGTCGCTTAGGCCCCTTTGGGCTGAGCAGTGGCCGCAGGTTTGGTTGAATGCTGTATGCAATACGATACGTGCGGTTCTGGCTAAGTCTAAGGTTGACCCATCGGAGATAGGCGGATTATCCATAAGCGGCTTGTATAGCGGTTCAGGGGTGCCGTGCGATGAAAATATGGAGCCCATAAGACCATGCCTCATATGGATGGATAGGAGAGCAGTTGAGGAAGTCGAATGGGTGAAGAAGAACATAGGTGAGGAAGAGATTTTCAAAATTACCGGCAACACAATAGACACATATTTTGGCTTATTTTTCAGAG
>JAGTQL010000048.1:5457-11375 GCA_018396555.1 Candidatus Bathyarchaeota archaeon
ACGGCTACTGCGTATACCGCCTAACCGGCGTAGTCTGCATAGATTATTCTTCGGCTGGAAACTATGGTGGAATATTTGACATACATAAGAGGGACTGGTCCGAGCATCTAATGGAGGAGATGGGCATACCGCGCAGCTTCTTCCCGGAGAAAATAGTTGAGTCAAAAATTGTCGTGGGCGAAGTAACTGAGGAGGGAAGTAAACTCAGCGGGCTGAAGAAGGGGACGCCCGTATGCGCCGGCGGTGTTGACGCGCCAGTTGCAGCCCTAAGCCTCGGATGCCTAGGGGATGGGGATCACTCAGCGATGGTTGGCACATCAACATGCTGGAGTGTAATTCAAGACAAATTGAGACTAACACCAAGATTGATCAATTACCCGCATGTAGCATATGACAGAGAAAAAATCTACACATTCGGCGGATCAGCCACATCAGGCGGCATGTTGAGGTGGTTCAGAGATCAATTCGGGCAAATCGAGGTCTCGCTTGGAAAACAGATCGGTCTAAGCCCATATAAAGTGTTAGATCTTGAAGCGGAGAAGGTTCCACCGGGATCGGAGGGGCTAATAGTTCTACCATACTTCATGGGGGAGAGAACGCCAATATGGGATCCATACTCTAAGGGGCTTATAATCGGCTTAACATTAACACATTCAAGAGCGCATATATTTAGGGCGCTGATGGAAGGCGCCGCCTATGCACTGCGCCACAATATTGAAACCGCTAAAGCAGCTAATATCCCGCTTAAACCTAAAATGGGAATCGTTGATGGCGGAGCGAAGTCCCCGCTGTGGCGAAAAATATTCGCTGACGTAACAAAGTTTCCGCTGATATATGTTGCTGAGAGCCCCGGCACACCGCTTGGCGACGCTCTCCTAAGCGGTGTTGGAGCAGGGGTTCTTAAGGGCTATGAGGTTATAAACGACTGGATTAAGGCGGCAGGGATCCAGGAGCCCGATCCGGAGGCATCTAAAATCTACGATAAATATTACGAGACATATCTAAGGCTCTATGAGAGAGTTAAGGAGATTTACAGGGAATTATATAATCTCGTTTAGTCCTCAATGAGGTGAAAAAGCTTGAGCGGAGAAGAGGCTAAAATTCGAGAAGAACTCTGCAGAATTGGAAGGAAACTTTACGAGAGGCATCTGACAAGTGGTGCGGGGGGGAGCATAAGCGCTAGGACAACTAAAAATGAAGTTCTAATTAAGCCAAGCGGCTTCTCGTTGGCTGACATGGCGCCTGAACATGTGGTTAAATTGAACCTTAAGGGCGAGGTTCTTGAGGGGAAATATCCACCCTCAAGCGATGCACCATGGCATTTAATGATCTATGAGAAAAGACCTGAAGTTAACGCCATAGTTCACGCTCACCCACCCATATGCGGCGGGTTTGCATGCGCCGGCATCTCTCTGGACATCCCCACATTCACCGAGGTTATAATACAGATTGGACATATACCATTAATGGATTACGCGACGCCTACAACCATGGATTACGCTAAGATTGTTGCTGAATCGCTTAAGGGGGCAAATGCGCTTCTAATGAAGAATCACGGGGCGATTACGCTTGGCGTAAACCTCGAACAAGCCTTCCAAAGAATGGAGCTGTTAGAGGATTTCGCCAGAATGATTTTAATCGCTAAAATTTTAGGCGGGCCGATTCCGCTGCCGCCGGAGGAAACATATAAGCTTCGCAGCCTTGAAAGTGAAAAGTGGAGAATGAAAATCGTAGAAGAATTGTACAAATAGAAGTAGGCTTCCGATCACGCATAGCCGCTGTAAGCGGACCATAAAATCTCCATTATTTTTTTGAATTTTTAACCTTTATCTGCCAGTGACCATATTTTATCATGATTACCTTGGTGATTCAATTGGGAACGAGGTATGCTGAATCCGGCGTCGATGTTAAAAAGAGGGGCATAGAAACCTTCAAGGGCTTTCTGAGTAATCTTTTCCCAAATGCCTTCTGCGTCATAAGCGAGGACCCATATGCTCCCGAATATGGGATAGTGACGCATATGGATAGCGTCGGCAGCAAACCTGTTCAAGCATATCTTCACTGGAGGGAAACCGGAGATATAAGCTGGTTTAAGGGGCTGGCTCAAGATGCATTAGCCATGAATATAGATGATATCATCTGCGTTGGAGCGCTACCAATAAATTTTGTGGATTATGTAGCGATAAATCCATTCAGGGTTAATAAAATTGAAGCCTTAAAAGCTTTAAGCCTAGGCTTTAAAGAAAGCCTTGAAGTTTTAGAAGGACAAAGCATAAAGATTCTTTTCTCAGGTGGAGAAACGGCTGATCTCCCAGATCAGATCAGAACATTAGATATTGCAGTGGCGATGAATGGGCGTGTAAAGCTTTCTGAAGCCTTAACCGGCGGAAAGATCGAGCTGGGCGACTTAATCATAGGCTTTAGAAGCGGTGGAAAGACGATATATGAGAGCGAAGAGAACAGTGGTATAATGTGTAATGGCCTAACTTTAGCGCGCCTATGCCTTATGCATAAAAGTTACCAGGAGAAGTATCCGGAGATCCTTGAACCATCCAATAGCGGAAGAACCTATTATGGCAGATTTAAATTTGATGAGTACGTGGATGATCTAGGCATGAGTGTTGGCGAAGCGCTGCTTTCACCTACAAGGTTTTATGCTCCAGTAATCTTGAAAATAATAGAGCGGTTTGGCGCGTATATTTCCGGCATGGTGCACAATACTGGCGGCGGTCAAACGAAGTGCTTGCAAATAGGCAGAAACATACATTATATCAAGAATGATTTATTTAAACCGGACCCGATTTTCCTCTTAATTCAGCGTGAATCAAACGAATCTTGGAGGGCGATGTTTGAAAATTACAATATGGGGGTCGGCTTTGAAATTATAGTGAAGCCGGAAGTGGCTGATGATATAATTAGTTTCTCTGAAAAATTCGGTTTAGAAGCTAGAGTGATCGGTGCATGCGAAAGAAGCAGCGGAGGAAATAAGCTAACAATAAAGAGTTTTTACGGGGTTTTCCGTTATCCTTAGGGAGCTTCCATGTTTCATGGAGACATTAAATTTAAGCAAGATTCAACGTATATTTATTTGTGAGAGAATTTGCGCTTGGAAAATATAAAGGAACCTTGTAAATTCCTTCTTGAGAGACTTCTCGAGCTTATTCTGGCGAGATTGGGCGATAAACTTGTTTCAGTTGTAGTTTACGGTAGTGTTGCGCGTGGCTCTCCTAAAAGAGACAGCGACATAGACATTCTTATAGTTGCTGACTCTCTGCCTGAAAGCCGCATAAAACGTCAGGAATTGTTCCTCGAGATTGAAAAGCCCCTTGAGCCAGTAATTAACGATCTTTGGGATAAAGGCTTCCGCACAGATTTCTCGCCTATAATTCTATCTGTTGAGGAAGCCTCAAGAATCAGGCCGATATACCTTGACATGGTGGAGGATGCGATTATACTCTATGATAAAAATGGCTTCTTTAGTGAGGTTATAGATAGGCTTAGATGGAGGCTTAGGGAGCTGGGTGCTAGAAGAATCTGGGTTGGCGATAGATGGTATTGGATACTTAAGCCGGACATAAAGTTTGGGGAGGTTGTGGAATTGAATAACCTTGAGATGGCTAGGTCCTATTTGAGGCAGGCTGAGGAAAGGATAAAGCATGCTCAAGAAGCCCTGAAAACTGGGAATCACACCTACACTATACGGCAGAGTCAAAGTCAGTCGAGTTAGCCTTAAAGGGAACTTTGAGGCTGCTGGCTATAGAGCCGCCTAAATGGCGCGATGTTAGACCGGTACTTAAGAGGCATAGAGATCTTTTCCCCGAGTGGTTCAGAGACAAAATAGATAAGGTTGCATCGATCTCTAGGAAACTTGGGAGAGAAAGGGAGCCGAGCATGTATGGTGATGAAGAGACTGGTACACCGCCGGATCAATTGTACAGTTTATTAGATGCTGAGGAAGCTTTAGAGCATGCTAGAAAAGTTTTAGATCTCTGCGTAAGGCTCCTTGCGGAATGCGGGGGATGAAATATTTTTAACGTGAATGTAGGCGCTCCAGTAATTTCTCCCTGGCCTTTTCAGCTCTCTCCATAACTTCTTCAACCCTAACCGTTTTTATCTCTCTATCCTCCATGATGATCCGCCCATTAATTATGACTGTTTCAACGTCTGATGCTTTAACCGCATAGATCAGGTGGCTTACTTCGCTGTATAGTGGCCAAAGATGAGGCTTCTTGAAGTTTAATATGGCTAGGTCCGCCTTTTTTCCGGCTTCTATTGAGCCTATTTCATGATCCCATAAAAGCGCTTTAGCGCCATCTATCGTTGCCATCCTTAAAACTTGCTCCGCTGGAAGCAGCGTTGGGTTCTTATTGACGCCCTTATGCAGCAACGCCGTGAACTTCATAACCTCAAACATGTCGGCTGAGTTATTGGAGCATGGGCTATCTGTTCCCAAAGCGACTGTTACATCTGAATTTAGCAGTTCCGGAACTGGGCTTACGCCTGAGGCTAACTTAAGGTTTGAAATAGGGTTGTGAGCAACTTTAACTTTCCTCATCTTTAGGGTTTCCATGTCTCTCCTCGTTAGGTGGACGCAGTGGGCTGCTACAACATCTCCGCCTAGAACCCCAAGAGAATTCATGTAATCAATTATGCCGTTTTTGAAGGTAACCCCGAAGGACCCCTCAGTTTTTCGGGCTTCATCCTCCGTCTCGGCTAAATGCGTATGCCAGATTATTGGCTTACTGCTCGAGGCATACTTTTCATTTAAGTCTGATGTTATGGCTCTAAGCTTCCTCATGTATTCCGGATCAACAGTGTAGGGCGCATGTGGATCAACGCTGACGCGTATTGTTCCATTAACCTTTCCATGCCACTTTCTAGCCAATTCCTCTAAGGCTTTCCTATCATGATCTTTACGCCATGAGAAGCAGACGTGCCCTATTATGCCGCGCAGCCCAACCTCGGCAAAAGCCATAGCCTCATTATAGTCCTCAAGGTAATGATACATCGTGTTAACAGTTGTTGTCCCACCCATAATCGACTCAACAGCAGTTAATAATGCGCCGACATAAATGTCATATCCTGTCATATGCCTCTCAAAAGGCCAAACCCAATTCTCGAGCCACTCCCTCAAGGGATAGTCATCCGCATACCCTCTTAACAAGCTCATGGCCGCATGCTGATGCGCATTGATTAAGCCGGGTATAACAATTTTTCCGCCAGCGTCGATTCTCTCGTATCTCGGATACTTACGCTTAATCTCATCACTTCTTCCAACATCAATTATAGTGTCACTCTCCACTACCACTGCGCCGTCACGTATGATGCCCCTACTCCCCATCGTAACGATCGTTCCGCCTAATATCGCGAGATCCATGAAATGTCCCTCCAAAACTAAACTCACTTTTAATCGTTCAGGAATAAATAAGAATTGCCGAAACTTCCTCCTCCTGAATTTAAAAACTGCGATTTTTAGGCGACTCAAGCTATAGGGTTGTTGGCGTCTGGCTTCTCCTGAAATCTTTAGTTACTGGGTTAACTTCTCCCTTTTATCTAACCGTTAGATAAAGCTTTTAACTACCTCTTTCATCTTTATTTTTGAGGTAGATAAAATGGCTAGAGTTCAAGTAAACCTTAAGATTGATGAAAGAATCGTTAAGGAAGTAGAGGGCCTTGTTGAGAAAGGTTATTTCAGTAGTAAGACCGAAGCTTTTTTAAAGGCACTACAGCTGCTAATAAAATTTTACAAGGCTGAGGAACTTAGAAGAAGGCTTAATGAGATTAGAGAGAGCACTGTAGAAGCGCCGAGCTTAACGGAAATGGTTATTGCCTCTCATGAGGAAGAGGATGAAAATTGAGTGTGGAGATATGTACTGATTCTTCAGTAATGATGAAATGGTTTAAGGTGAGTGAGGAAC
>JAGTQL010000048.1:11393-12880 GCA_018396555.1 Candidatus Bathyarchaeota archaeon
TGCTTCGCGATGAAGTTCTTTCAATGAGAATTATTCCAGTAATCTCTGAGTGGGCTTATTTGGAAGTTGTCAGAGCCCTTGTAAAATCAAACTACCCTAAAGCAAAAATCATTAGACTTATGACACGCTCAAAGAAATGGCTGAGGTAGGTCTTATAAAAGCTATATCATTATTTAACCTTTTAGATAAGGCGAAAGATTTGGAAATAGACTTAGATCTATACGCTTCAGATGCTGTAAATCTAGCAGTGGCTGTGCTCCAATCTAGAAGCATGCTAACTGAAGATAGACATTTGCTCAAGGAATCGGTTAAGAAATGCATGGAGGTTTTAGGTTTAAGAATCATTAGACTTAATGAGTTCTTCTCCATGTATAGATTAGGGGCTTTAAGTTTTTAAGTAATATAGTATAGAGTTTTATGGAGGATACTTTCTGTGGGAATAACCTTGGCCGGTTTGGAGAGCTTAAAGAAGTATTTCTGCGAAGTTTATGGACCTAACGCTGAAGTTCTGAGGGTTTTGGAGTTGACGTCTGGGCGGGAGAAGAGCGGTGAGGAGCTGAAAGGCTTCGGCTACGGCGTCCCATACATGATTGAGGTCTCTGTTAACGGCGAGATTAAGACTGTTGTCCTTGAGACCATTAGGCCCAGCGGCTTCGGGCATGAGCACTTCTCTGATAGGGCGCAGATATTGCTCTGGCAGCACTCGGCTTTCAACAATCTTCCAAGGCATGTTAGGTCAGTTGATGCTGGAGCATTCACAGCTGGCGGCGCTCTTAAGTCGCTTGGGGACTGCAGAGAATTCTTTATAGTGACCGAGTACGTTGATGGTAAACCATATTACTTGGATCTGGATGCGATAAAAGCCCGGGGTGAATTATCAAGCCTAGACTTTGAGCGCTGCTTAGCGCTTTCCGATTACCTTGTTGAAGTTCACTCGGTTAAGGGCGCTGGGCTGGAGCGTCTTTACGTTAGGCGTATTAGGGATCTCGTTGGGCATGGGGAATGCATAATGGGCTTAATAGACAGCTACCCTTCTGGGCTGGATTACGCTGACGAGAAGACCCTAATGGAGATTGAGCGAAAATGCGTTGAGTGGCGCTGGAAACTAAAGAAGAAAGCACACAGATGCGCAAGGGTTCACGGAGACTTCCACCCCTGGAACATTCTATTCCGCGAGGGAACAGACTTCACAGCCCTAGATAGAAGCAGAGGCGAATGGGGCGAGCCAGCGGATGATGTGGCGGCTATGACAATAAACTACCTTTTCTATTCACTTCAGGCATACGGCGAAATAAAAGAACCATTCAAGGAACTGTTTGAAACCTTCTGGGAAAACTACTTGGACAAAACAGGAGACGAGGAAATCCTAACGGTTATACAGCCATTCTATGCTTGGAGGGGCCTAGTAATAGCCTCACCAATATGGTACCCAAACCTAATAACAGAAACAAGAAGAAAAATATTCAACTTCATAAAAGGGATGCTTG
>JAGTQL010000049.1 GCA_018396555.1 Candidatus Bathyarchaeota archaeon
GTTAATCCATCTTGGACTGGAATATTATCATCAATCCTTCGGCGGGAGAAGCCTGGCGGAATCAGCGTTCTCATCACTAAAGCAGAGGACAAGAGCATTCTTCAACAACATAACAGTAAACCCAAAACATAACCCACACCTAAGATGGATGAGGAGCATAGAATGCTGGAACCTAATCTGCGACATGCTCACATACTACTACAACAACCTAAGGAGGTGAACCTTAAGTTGCCACGTCCAATTTGAGAGGGATAATGCTCTAATGTTCAGAGCCATCGGAAATATTCCCAGCAGAAAGTTTTCCTAAATTTTTAATAGACTCTCCTTCCCAATTTTTCTTGATGGTTTATGTGGCGTATTCTCAGAAAAGACGCTGTTGAAGTATTATATGATGAGGGGGCTAGGGCCAGCCTATCAAGATACTTCGCCGTTATGATGGATAGGAAGCCAGCTAAATTTATGATTGCCAAGAGGGTACCAGCTGAATTCGACGAGACCGATATGCTTGAAGACTTATGGGATGAGCATGAGAAGCTGACTGAAGAATTTTATAGGCTTCAAGGCGAAATAGATTCTGGAAGAAGAAGCCTGGAAGATATAAGTGTTCCAGAAAAGTCATATTTAGATCTCAAAATAAAAATTGCAAATAAGATTTTGGAGCGCTGCCACTTCTGCAACAGGAGATGTGGGGTAAACCGGTTAAAGGGAGAGCTGGGCTACTGCAAATGTGGAAACCAGATAACGGTCTCCTCAATGTTTGAACATATAGGCGAGGAGCCTGAGCTAGTTCCATCCGGGACAATATTTACAATGGGGTGCACAATGAGATGCTTACACTGCCAGAACTGGACTATATCCCAGTGGTTCGAGAAGGGTGAGGTTTATGCGCCTAGGCGTTTGGCTTTGTCGGTTGAACGCCTACGCAAGAGTGGCTGTAGAAACGTCAATCTTGTTGGCGGTGAGCCTACCCCATGGCTGGAGCATTGGCTTGAAACATTTAAGCATGTGAATATAAATGTTCCAGTTCTCTGGAATTCCAACTCATATTATAGCGAGGAAACAGCTAGGATCCTAGCTGGTTTCGTCGATGTTTACCTCTTAGATTTTAAATATGGGCCCTTCGAATGCGCGAAAAGGATCTCAGATGCGCCTAATTATTGGGATATCTGCGTCAGAAATCACCTTTATGGGAGTAGATATGGTGAACTTATAATAAGAGTCCTAGTTCTGCCAAATCATCTTGAATGCTGCACGAAATATATTCTTGACTGGATAAGCAAAAATCTCGGCAAAGGTACGAGAACAAATGTAATGTTTCAGTATAGGCCTGAATGGAGAGCCTATGAAATACCGGAGCTACGTCGGAGATTAACATCTAAGGAGATGGAGCGCGCTATTGAACTTGCTAGGGAGGCTGGATTAACTAACTTCATAACTTAACTTAAGTAGATAATGTGTGATTTAAGCGAATTTATAGTGAAAGAATCTCGGCAAGCCTATATCGCCCTAAATCAATCTTCTTTTCCTCTCTCCATGAGTAATCTAGGTCGACTGATACCACTTTCTCTCCTCTTATGCCAACCATTCTCTTACGTTCGCCGATAGCCAGCAATTCAACAGCCTTGTTCCCAAATTGACATGCTAGCACCCGGCTGCGCGCAGTCGGCGCACCTCCTCTCTGAATATGCCCCAGAACCGTTAACCTCACTTCGCATCCCGTTGTCTTAGCTATATGCTCAGTTACTAAGCGAGTGTCGCCAGCTCCTTCAGCCATCACGATAATTTCAGATATCTTTCCCTCTTCTCGATCCCTTTTTATCCTCTCACAAATCTTGTCTAAATCAACCTTTATTTCTGGGATGAGAATTATTTCGGCTCCGCCGGCTAAGCCAACTTCTAGAGCCAGGAGACCCCGCCGCCTACCCATAACTTCAACGACAAATATTCTTTCATGAGACGTCGCAGTATCTCTTATCTTATCTATCGCATCTAGAGCAACATTAACGGCGGTGTCAAAACCTATCGTTGTATCAGTTCCGGAAACATCATTATCAATCGTTGCTGGAACGCCAATCATAGATATGCCGCTGGCCTCATAAAGTCTGCTTGCACCTCTAAACGTTCCATCCCCGCCTATGGCCACCAACCCATCAACGTTAATGCTCTTCAGAAATTCAGCGGCTTTGTTTATCCCTTCATCAGTCATAATTTCCTTACATCTAACGGTTCTAAGTATTGTCCCGCCGAGATTTATTATTCCGCTTACTGAACGCCTATCTAGAACTCGGCATCTTCCCTCGATGAGCCCAGCGTATCCTCTCTCAATCCCCACAACTTCAAGATTATAATAAATGGCTGAGCGTACAACTGCACGTATAGCAGCATTCATTCCAGGAGCATCGCCGCCAGCCGTTACAACACCGATTCTCTTCACAGCATTTACTCCCTAGTTATTTTTCCATAGGCACAAAGTAAACATAGAATAGATATGCTTTTTATTCAACGTTATCTTAATATGGGTTTCAGAATACGCATTGGCAAAGGCTGATCAATTTTTAGATTTCCATATTTAATATCTCTAATCATAGCCCTCAAGTCGTAGTCGTAGTCTTTTTCACAGATGCCCATGAATCTTTTAACTTGTTTAATACCATATGAGATAATCATTTTTATGCTTCTCCGCACTATTCCGCTTTTTATGCTCATTTCACTCCAGTCCTTAAATATGGTATCCATCCATATGAAATTGTGTTTCCAACATTTGAAAAGAAGCTCGGTGTGGGTTGGCGTTAAATCCTTCAATGTGAAAGACCTGGCTTTCTCACTTAAACCTCCCGTTGCAACAAAGAATAACGGTACAATTATGCTCTTAAAAGGCCTTAGCTTTTCAGTTAGGGAAATAGTTAGCTCAACATCCTCCATTTCCTCGCCTGGAAGCCCTAAAATCAAAGTTGCGCATGGCAGCCAATTATTTTCACTTAATATTTCAAAGGCTCTAACAACAATGTCCGGCCAATCCCTCGGAAAATAGGGCTTACATTTACCCTTCATATGTTTCTCAATCATTTTCGGGCTGCCCGTTTCAATCCCAGTCTGCCCGCCAAGCCAATGTCTACTGTCAAGATCAAGGATCCCAGATATTGCCTCAACCAAATCCGGTGCACTTACAACTGATGCTAAGGCGAAGTGGCTTATTCCAACATTTTTTACACCAGGATGATTTTTGGCGCTTTTAAAGAGTTCAATGACTGCTTGCCTATTTATCTCTAAACCCTTAGCCTTGTATCTTAACACATCCTCGGCGTGAAATATTGGTTGTCTTCCAGCCCTTAAATTAACCTCAACCTCTTTTAGTATATGGTCAATATTTAAGCACCGGAAGCGCTGAAGCGTTGGAACACAGAAATCGCATCCGCGCCCGCATCCCCTAGCAATCTCTATTATGCCATCTATGGTTGCCCCCCTAATGATCGGTATCTCGTTTTCCTCAACAACCTCGCCATAAACCACGCCTGGCAGCTTTTCACCGTTTACCGCCTTCTCAAATAAGGGACCAACTATTTTCTCCCCTTCTCCAATAACAACGGTATCTATATCTAGCTCCTTTCTAACATCTTCATCTTCAAGCTGCCATGCACCTGCACCGCCGACTATTATTTTCGGCCTGTACTTTTTGACGGATGGATGATTTAGAATTTCACGGAATTTAATTGACATGTAGGCTTCTCCGCCGAAAATTTCAGTGAATGTTGTTGTCGCCGGACCCATACCTAATGGGTCATTCGCAGTTATCCCTAGAACTTTGGTTTCCGGGCCGATAACCTTACCTAAATATTCTGGGTGGGCGACTACGACATCCTCCCCCTTAAAACCATACTCCAGTAGGGCAGCCTCAATTTTCCTAGTTCCATTAGGCGCTACGATGGCGGATCCGTCCTCATCGGCCTCCACTGGTGGACAGAATATTCTGAAGTAGAGGTTGTCTGGAACTAAACCCTTAGGTACGCATGCGCTGAAGCCTAGGAATATTGCTCCGCCATATTCACTCATCAATGTTCTGTCGGCTGTTAAAACCACTAAACGCCCCATATGGTTCGCCACAAGATGCTTAATTAGTCGGAGACCGCATACTATAAAAAATCAAAAACAATATTTAAATCTTACAGCCCCTATTAACTAAATAACCTTAAAATATAGCGCATTTAATGTTGGAGTCTAAAAATGAACGCATTAAATAAGCTGTTTAATAATGATAGGGAAAGTTTTCAGGAGGAAAATCTCAAAAAGTACATTCAGGCGGGCAAAATAGCTGCTAAGGTTAGGGAGGAAATAAAGAGAGCGGTTAAAGAAGGTATGCTGCTCATCGAAGTCTGCGAGACTGTTGAGGGAAGAATTAGAGATTTAGGTGGGAAACCAGCGTTTCCATGCAATGTTTCGGTAAATGAGGTTGCTGCACATTACACTTCCCCACCTAATGATGAGAGGAGGATACCGGAAAAAGCCATAGTTAAAATTGATATTGGCGTGCATGTAGATGGCTATATTGCTGACACCGCCACAACAGCGTGTTTTAGCCCAGAGTATGAAGGTATGGTTTATGCAGCGGAAAAAGCGCTTGAAGCAGCCATAAACATTGTGCGCCCGGGAATATCAATTTCAAAGGTTAGCTCTGAAATTCAAGCGGCAATTGAGCGATATGGCTTTAAGCCAATATCAAACCTAACTGGGCATCAAATTGGCCGCTACATTATTCATGCTGGTAAATCTATACCGAACATATCCCACTTTTCTCTGGAGAAAATCGCTTCGGGATGTGTCTACGCAATTGAACCCTTCGTTACGCTTAAGGATGCTATTGGAATAGTTAAGGACAGCCCGGAGAGATACATCTTCAGGCTTGTGAAATATAAGTTTGCTCAAAAGCAAACTGAAATTAGGAATCTACTAAATTTTATTAATGAAAACTTTAAAACCCTACCTTTCGCCGAGAGATGGTTAATAAGGGACCTAAGGCGAGAAGAAGCATATAAAAGGGCTTTCTCAGAGCTTATATCGCAAAAATATTTGATGTCATATCCAGTTTTCATAGAAGCAAGCCTAAAACCAGTTGCTCAAGCTGAGCATACGATTTTCGTAGGTGACAAAGACATTATTGTGATAACTTAGCAATTTGTCAATCGTAAAATGCGCTTAATCTTTCTCTTTCGATTCTCTGAAAATTGAGTGTATAATGAGTGTTCCGCCACATTTTGGACATGAGCCAGCGTCTCTTAGTATATAATCTCCCTTCTCAAACTCCCTCACATTTCTATAGTCGCATTTTAAGCACTGTATTATAGTTGAAACTTTAAGCGTTTCAAAGCCTAAACTTATCGATCTTCTTCTTATTTGAATAAACATGTATGTGGCTAGGAAGAGAGCGCTTGCGCTCAAAATTATATTTATTATCTCAAGTTTCCCCTGAACCAGGTACGCTTCTATGGCCAGCAGAAGAGCTGCCAATGACATGATAAGCATGAAGATGATGACTGACATAAAAAATATAGGGGTTCTTCTCGGCTCCCTTTCACCCATATGTAACCCACCAATTTACTGAGCTATTCCAATAGTGTTTCCTACCCCAGCGATTATAACAATATCTCCCTCCTTGGTGCTTTCACGGATAATTCGCTTAATCCTATCTATTGCTTCCTCCGCGCCATCAACTATTTCCTTTCTCATAGTGGAAACAACATCTTCTATACTCTCTTTTATGAGAATTGCGCTCAGCGGAACCTTATATTTTGTGGCTATCTCCTCAACTTTATACTTATCAACTCCAGGCCCGCCTATCGCTACTCCAACCCCTTCAGCCACCTCGCCTGCCTTCTCACCTTCAAGCTTTTGAGCCGCATCAATCATTATGATTAGAGCAACTTTTCCTTCTTCCTCTTCAAGTATCTGCTTTATAGCTTCACCTGGCTTGCCAACGTTTCCACCCGGACCTTTAGCCTTTATCACGTATGCCTTCCGCCCCTCTATTTGTGTTTCACTTACAATAGTGTCTTGAGCTATCAGCCTTTTCTCATTACCGTGCATCAGTCTCGCGGCGACGAGGGCTCCTGCCCCATCACCAATTGGCTGACCTAAAGTAAATGCTTTTAAAGCGTTTGCAAAAGCTTCAGACTCCCTCATTATTAACGGAAGAAGCATTTGAATCTGTAAAATTACATAGAAGCTTAATGTTTTCTTCCCCATCAAATAATAATGCCTGACAACTTTATACACATGGTTTAATGCTAGCGCGGCTTCCAACACGTTTGTCAGATTATTTATTTGCGTTTCGTCAGCTTGAGGCGCCATCTGCCTCACTTCCTCCTTCAGCCTAAAGTCTCTAACGTCTATTATATGCTCCAACCTCCTAATTATGCCAGTTGGATCTAGGCTGACGGGTTCTATGTCCACATGCTCCAGTAAACGGTCAACCCTGGGCGTCGGGTCCTCAGCGGGTTTACCAATCTCCTTAATCGTTGAAATAACTGTCTGTCGCCCCCTGTCTCTCATGTTCTTAAGTCTGGAAAGGGACCCCTCAATTTCTTTGAGCGTCAGTATCGTCTGAATCTTTTGCCCATAAACCCAAATAAATATGAAGGCTAATATCCAAATTAGCTGGAAGAGCCAATCTGTGGAAACTTGAAGGGTTACCTGCATATCAACTGCTGTTTCCATACTTATCAGGTGGATGCGATCCTCTGAAAAAGTGGAGGAGCTCAGTAATAAATCTTAAGTGAAAAAGGGCGATTCATTAATAAAATATTATTTAACAAATGGCGAGTTTCAGTGAGTTTCCAACTGTTATCTTTCGTATCTTTTTTCTCTTTCTATTTTACGCATTTTGCTGCGCCACTCGCCTTTACTCTGCGTTTTTATGCTTGATTTAGAATGATACTGAGCGGTGCTGATGGAGCGGTACTGATTTATGTTCCTATAGAACGTCTGATAGTCTATTTTGTTTTGCTGAAGAGCAATTATATTTTGATTCAAGTATTTTCTGACATCAGGGTCAGAAGCCCTATCATAGGCTTCCGAATATGCAAGATATGCTGCGTGAAATTGAAAGTTAGATGAACCCTCCATAATGACTTTTCTTTCTAAATCCAATCTATCCTTCTCAGATTCTTCACTCATAGTCCTTTAAACGTTTCAGCGATCTTACTTTTAACTTTATCGGTGACGGAAGCCACTTTACATCAGTTCCAGATGCCAAATAGTTTTCGTCTTCTTAAATTACAGGATACACTTAAGTAACGCCTTAATGATCTTACTTTTAAGCCAGAAGCAACGCTTAATTGAGCATTATAGCATAGGCTGGTGTACTTGAATATATGATTGAATTTGAAGTGCGTGAAAAGGATCTCCTGGCCAGAATAGGGAGGTTTAGAACAAAAAGTGGAAAGATTGAAACGCCGATCTTTCTTCCAGTAATAAACCCGGCCAGGGAAATTATAGAGCCCAGAGAACTTTGGGATCTCTTTAGTTGCAGTGCCCTGATAACAAATGCGTACATCGTAAAGAAGCATTTCGGTGAAAGGGCAAAAGAGGTAGGGATCCATAGGATACTTGATTTTCCGGGCGTGGTGATGACGGATTCCGGCGCATATCAGATTCTGGCTTACGGAAGCATAGAAGTAAATAACGAAGAGATCATAAGATACCAGGAGGAAATAGATACGGATATCGCAACGATTCTTGATTTGCCAACTGGCTGGGGTGTCTCGGCGGATCGCGCAAAAAACACCGTTGATGAAACATTGAGGAGAGCTAAAGAATTGGAGAGCCTTAGAAAACGCACGGATATAGCTTGGGTCGGTCCAATTCAAGGAGGCTGCTACCTTGATCTTGTAGCCTACTCAGCTAGAGAGATCGGGAATCTTCCATTTAATATTCACGCTTTAGGCAGCCCAACACCTATCATGGAGCAATATCTATTTACGATTCTTGTTGATATGGTGCTCACCGCGAAAATGAATGCTCCAGTAAACCGTCCATTTCACCTTTTTGGAGCTGGACACCCGCTTATCTTTTCATTAGCAGTCGCCCTTGGATGCGACATTTTCGATTCAGCTGCTTATTCGCTGTTCGCCAGGGAGAACCGCTACTTAACCGACTATGGAACGATGCATCTTAAGGATCTTGAATATCTGCCCTGCTCATGTCCTATTTGCGTTAGACATGAACTGAAAGATCTCATGGAGATGCCTAAAGATGAACGGGAGAAGAATCTGAGCAGACATAATCTCTATGTTTGTCTCTCAGAAATTAAGAGGATTAAGCAGGCGATATCTGAGGGCAGATTATGGGAATACATGGAGATGAAATCTCATGCGCACCCATCGCTTCTTCAAGCGTTAAAGAATCTGAGAAAATACAGCGAATATGTTGAGAAGTACAGTCCGCAAATTAAAAAGAGGGGGCTTTTCTTCTTCAGCTCCATTGGATTGGCTAGGCCGGAGGTAACTCGCCATGCTATGAGGTTAAGGGAGAGATATTCCGCGCCTGAATGGTCCAAAATCCTAATTTTAATACCTGATGTTAAGGCGAAAAATACTCGAAGACGTAGGCTCTACAAGAAGATAGCGTCTAAAGTATGTGGAAAAATTGGTCTGGATCTAAGCGTTGTTCACGTATGTTTTTATTCGCCCCCCTTCGGTGTAATACCTATAGAACTCGCCGAAACCTACCCTCTATATCAATATGAATATTCCTATCCGCCTGATATTGAATCCGTGAAGTATGTTGCTCGGCAAATCCTTGAATATATCGGTAGATCGCCATATTCGACTATTGTATTGCTCATGGAGGATGGTTGGAGCAGAGATGTGGCTGAGATTTGTGCCGAGGGGCTTTCTGAAAAGATTAAGATTGAAAAATTGCCTCTAATATCAGACGATAGAAAGATAATTTCTTAATAATATCGATATTATTAAAAAAGTTAATTAGAAACTTTTTAATTAAAGAAATAACCTAAATAAAGTAAAACCGTAAAATGAATAGTGGAGAAAGTTTCGTTGGAGATTAAATTCTTAGGCGGAGCCAGAGAAGTTGGCAGAGCTGCAGTTGCCGTGAAAACCAGTAAGGCGCAGATTTTGCTAGACTATGGAGTTATGCTTAATCATACACCCGGCTTCCCGATGCATATCCCGCCGAAAGAGGTTGATGCCATAATCGCGACGCATAGCCACTTAGATCATTCAGGGGCAATTCCAATATTTCATATAAGTGAACCGAAAAGGGTTTATGGAACTAGGCTAAATTTAGGCTTGACATCTCTGCTGATAAAGGATTTTATTCATCTTTCAAGCTACTATCTGCCCTTTGAGTATATAGAGCTTAACTCTATGATTAGGAGTCATGTAAGCGTTAATTATGAGGAGGAGGCGACTGTAGGCGACATAAAATTTAGGCTATTGAATTCTGGTCATCTTCCAGGCGGGTCTTCAGTGCTGGTGGAAGCTGAGGGAAGGCGCCTACTATACACAAGTGACTTTAATACTATAGAAACTAGGCTGCTCCGAGGCGCGGTCTTCGATTATGGTGAACTGGACGCAGTTATTATTGAAAGCACATATGCCAGCGAAGATCATACCGAACGCAGAGCCTTGGAGGAGAAATTTATTGATGAGGTTACTGATGTTGTTGAATCGGGCGGAACCGTTCTTGTTCCAGCATTTAGTGTTGGAAGGGCACAAGAGATTGCATGCGTTCTCGCAGCCCACCACTTTGAGCATTCAGTAGTTATAGATGGAATGGCTCGTGAGGCCAGCAGGATAATAATGAATCACTTGGAATTTGTTAAAGATCCGCGGCTATTTATGGACGCCATTCACATGGTTGGATGGATTAATGATTGGAGAGAACGGAAGAAAGTGGCTAAAAAACCCAGCGTCATAATAGCGCCAGCCGGTATGCTGAAGGGCGGACCGGCAAGTTATTATATTCAGACCGTTGGGAAGAAATCTAGGAATGCTGTATTTCTAGTTGGCTACCAGATTCCCGGGACTCCTGGGCGTGAGCTAATGGAAACCGGCAGATGCGTCATAGATGGTAAAGTCCGTAAAATTAAAGCCAAGGTTGGCTTCTTCGATTTCTCATCTCATTGCGGGGCAAAGGAGCTAAAGGATACCGTTAAAAAACTTAAGGGCAAACCAACTGTTTATACGATTCATGGGGCTAACGGAAACTGTCAGAAGTTTGCGAAGTGGATTAAAGAGGAGGTTGGGTTCGAAGCTTTCGCTCCAAATCCGGGAGACACATTTGTCATATAGGCTAGGTTTAGCAAATGGAAATATATATAGTTCAGATTGGTAGTGTTGAGAGGAAAATTTTAGAGCACATCCGAAGAAGTATAGAAGAGGCGTTTCCCACATACGCCTGTAGGATTTTAGAGAATATTTTGCATCTGCCTGAGGAAGCCTACAATCCTATGAGGCGACAATATAAGTCTGAACTAATATTGAAAAAAATATTAAATTACGCGTTAAAAATTGAGGGTGAAACTGGGAGGCCATGCATCCTTTTAGGCGTCGTGGATGTTGATATTTACGCTCAGGGAATGAACTTCATTTTTGGCGAGGCTCAATGTCCCGGTAGGGCGGCGATAATATCACTTTATAGACTTAGTCCTGAATTTTATGGTGAACAGCTTAATGAGCAGCTTTTTATAGAGAGATCCATTAAGGAGGCTTTGCATGAAATAGGACATGCGCTCGGTTTAGTTCATTGTTCAAATCCTTTATGCGTCATGCATTTTTCGCTTCACATAGCTATGACCGATAGGAAACAACCTAAATTCTGCGGAAACTGCTTAGCGGAGCTGAAGCGTAATATAGGAATAGGAAAAGAAAAGGATTGATTTATGCAGTTGAAGAAGCTCTATTTTAGGGTTCGGAATGAATATGTTTTACCATACTCATCCAAGAAAAATATTTGCTCTCTAGGCTTTCTAGGCCTCGGCGCTGGCTCCTCATCTGGGTAACCAACCGTTAATAGTATCACCACGGATAAGTTCTCAGGTATTTTTAGAACATGCTTAACTTTTTCCTCCTCAAACGCCCCTATCCAGCAGACGCCCAACCCCTCCTCGTAAGCCTCCAGAGTCATGAAACTTGCAGCTATGAATGGATCCTGCTTGAACCACCTGGAAACATTTGGGTCTCCTAAAACCGCAATTATAGCTCCAGATTCACCAACAAACTTCTGCCCTCTACATGCATCTATAAGCATCTCCTTAATCTTCTCATCCTTCACTATTATAAAGCACCATGGTTGTCTATTAGCAGCTGAAGGTGCAAGTCTGCCTGCTTCTAGAATTTTCTCCAAAACGCTATCCGGTACTGGTTCTTTCCTATATTTTCTAATGCTTCTTCTATTCGATATCACGTTGAATACTTCCATAGGATACTGCCTCCATTATCAACAATGATGTATTAAGTTAGGCACACGGAATATAAGGTTTTGGATAAGCGGCAATATTAAATATTCTCAGCAACATCAATACATAAGTAGTTGCCAATATTTTGGTGGTGTCTATGGGTTTTATACATCTCTACACGGGGGATGGTGAAGGTAAATCTATTACAGCCTTTGGTTTAGCATTAAGGGCCATTGGGCATGGATATAAAGTTATAATAGTCCAATTTATGAAGGGACGTAAAGATATAGGTGAATATAAGATTAGAAGAAGGCTTACGCCCAACTATGAGATCCACCAGTTTGGGCGGAAAGAGTTCATTGATCTTAAAAAACCTGACCCGGTTGACTATGAGCTTGCGAGGAGAGGGCTTGATTTCGCTAAAAAAGCCCTAAAAATGAAACCCCGCCTTTTAATTTTAGATGAAATAAATCTTGCTGTCTCAATAGGTTTGATTAAGTTAAACGATGTGCTTGACCTTCTGAGGGATATACCTGAATCCACAACTATTGTCTTAACGGGTAGAAATGCGCCTAGAGAGCTCATTGAGAGGGCTGATTTAGTTACGGAAATGCGGGAGATAAAGCATCCCTGGAGAATGGGTATTCAAGCCAGGAGGGGAATAGAATATTGAGGGCGTGGCGTTTAAGATTTAGATGTTGTTTTTTCCTCCTCGCAGTAAACGAGGTATAGAAAGATAAGCATGAAGGCCACAAAGATCAATGTTAATATGACGGATCCAAGCGTGTTAAAGTATGCCTCTACGCTCATATAGATTCAACCTCTAAAAATTTTTCTTGATCGAATATTTAAGGTATTGCCTTTTTCCACTCGTCCATTAGGAAGTCATACATGTCATCGCCCTCCTCTATTTCATCATACCAGCCTAATGATTCAGCAAGTTTCTGCCCAATCAGATGGTAGCATAAATGGGCTTTCCTACTCATAACATGGAAGTAGAAATCATCGCAGGAGCAGAATCCAGCGTCGGGCATGACGAGATAATCCCTCTCTCTGCCAACAACTATCCAAACCACTCTGCTGCTCGGCCTAAAAGTGTACTTTTTAACCCTACCGTCTCTAACAGCCTCCCAAGCTTTTTGAAAGCGAGAGCCGAAGAGCGTTGCTAGGCGAGTTAGCTGCTCACCAGTTATTTTTCCACTTCCCTTAACCTCTTTGCAGATGCTCTCTAAAACCTCGACTTCAGAGTTCTCTTTCACCATTAAACCTCAACAATAATATGCGTTGTATGCCAAAATATTTTTTCCGATTCATTTTTATTTTTACTTTGTGGTTTAATTTTTTATTGTCCGGGTCTCTTCTTTGGTTTTATGGTTTTCTTTTTTCCTGTTGCCTTATAGGTTTATTAGCATGTTGTATATGTATGCTTTAGCCGCTAGTTCTTT
>JAGTQL010000051.1 GCA_018396555.1 Candidatus Bathyarchaeota archaeon
CGATGTGATTAAGGCGAGAATAATTACGGCCATGCTTACAGCGGGATACAGCATGTCATTCAAGGTCCGCGATGCTGGATGGAGTACCTCAATCTTTACGGGCACACTCCTTGCTGGTTCATGGTAACCGTTACCTTCTACTCGTGAGATCACGTCATATTTGCCTGGGCTTAATCCGGATATAACCGCCGTATATGTGCCATTCTCATCGGTTTTAGCTGGAACCGATATTGATCCTGTTTCTCCAGCGATTAGTATCGTCAAATCCATATTCCGAATAGGTTCGCCTCTAGTTGTGGCGACAATGCCGTTAAAGAACACCGGCTCATCTGAGCTTGTCCTAGTGGTGTTGGAGCCGAGCGTGATTATGATGCGTGTTCTCTCGACCCTTAGCGTGAGGTTTAAAACACTCCCGGAGTAGAATACATCTTCCTTGCATGACACTCTTACAACGTATTCATCCGGGGGCAGAAGGATATCTATGCTTTGAGAAAACTTTCCTGTCTCGTCCGTGCAGAAGATTGCAGTGTCGATTTCAGACCCGTTTTTAAGTACAATTGTAACTAAGATATTGGCTTGGTGCAGTGGTGATACTGAACCATTAATGAGAACAATGTCGCCATACTGGATTAGCGTAGGAGTCATGTTAACTTCTAGAAGTGTCAATACTCTATCTACCACGATTAAGTTTACTAGATCACTTGCGACAACATTTCCGCAGTTGCACTCTATAAGAATGCTATAGTTGCCCTGGTCCGGTGGACTTTCGCCAATACTGATTACGAGAATAGTGAAGTTAGCGCCCAGTCTCTGGATCATAAGAGTTTCTTGGCTCAGTCTGGCTTCAATCCCTTTAGGTATTCCACTAACCTTTAGTGACAATTCCATCGTGTAGTTTGACAATGATGAAACCTTAATCATCACTGTAGTGTTGTATCCGCTAACCTTGGGAAGTCTTACAATTTTAGGGTCTGCTGAGACCGTGAAGTTTGGAGTTGGCAACGTTACCGTAAAGCTCTGTTCATGCAAATCTGGATTCGTCATGGAATATGGCTCCTCAGTAGTATCCGAGAAATCAGATACCGGAGGGTTGACAACCCTCATTACGACAAATAATACAGTACACGCGCATCCTTCGTAATAATCATCACCTAGCCAGCTAGCCCTGAGCTCGTACTCTCCTTCCGAAGGGGTATTCGCCCACACGTAGCTGAATCGGCCGTTTGAGTTGGTTGTCAGATTTCTCAGCGGTACCCAACTGCCTCCTTTAACCCTATACGATAACATAACTTGGACATCAGACAACGGGGGAGATAGTGCGCCACTTATTTTTAGAGTGTCGCTTGGTGATATTGACGTTGAGTCTAGGATAATCGATACTGAACTCGGGTTCTTCTTCACCATGAACAATGCTGGTAAGCTCGTTGCTTCTCTATAGTCCCCATTACCAGGCCAGCTTGCTATGACGGAGTATGTTCCAAGTTGGTCTGGAGTATAGTTGTCCGAGTAAGCTCCATTTGGAGAAGTTGCTACTGTATGTGTAAATAAGGATGCGTCAGGCTTTGTATAAGTTAATGTAACTATTGTTCCCCCGACTGTAGGAGAAATCACTCCTGAAACCGTTATGCTTCCACCGATCGTCACTGTTGATGAGGAAACCGAGCAGGATATGTTAGCCATAGTCCTTGGAACGGTTACATTTATTTGCATGCTTGAAGCCCCATTGGGTACAGTACTGGATACGGTAGCAGATCTTCCATGGTAGGTTGCAGTAATCTTAATGGTGTCCCCAGGACCATTTATCGGTAGGGTTACTGTATATTTTCCCTGTGAATCAGTAGTAGTAACTTGATCTACTGGAGAGATTATGTTTACTGAAGCTCCTGTCAGAGGATTATTTCTATCGTCTCTCACATAACCATAAACCTCAATTTTTGATTTTACACCTTCCTCCGAGTAATGGGCTTTCAAGATCATATCCCTATCAACAAAGACGGTACGCATTGGATTCGTGCTATTATCTTCCCAGTGTAAGAAAATCCAGGTTTTTCCTTGACTATCCGTTATCGCAGATGGAGCTACGAAAGTCCAATCACCCTCTGAAACTGTGCCTTTAAGCAATTCAGTGGGAGAAACCCATCTCTGTGAATCTACTCCCTGCCACGGAGGACCATAGCCGGTAGGCCCGAAAATAAGCCTAATTCTGACATTGCTCCTTACTTCTACGATATGCGTCTTCTCTGCGACTAGTATCGACTCTATTGGATCCGCCCAGCCCTCCATCTCTGTGTCAGTTCCGGGAACTCTCGGTATAACGACATAACGGCCTGGCTCAGTGGGGGCTGGGAAAGTTAGGTTTAATCCCCAGCCATCAGCCCCGAGAACTGCCTTCCCAACGAATATCTTGTCATTAGCCCATTCATCACGAGTTAGGGGGTGGTCAGGCCTCCAGTAGGAGTCTGAACGAAGGGTCTGTTTTATGAGATATACCTCAACCTCCCTATTACTGGGAGCACGGTTGTTGTGTATATCTTTAGCATAGATGGCCCCACTAAAAGTCCCGCCCGCCTGAACATAGAAAGGCATAAGGTTCCCTACGGAAGTTGTCCATTTGATAAGAGTCGGATAAGGTGGAAAAGGTGATGGAGGTTGAAGGTTCGTCGGCTCTTTAATCTGCACAGGTGGAGACTGAGAGGTTCTAACGTTATATTTCTCGCATAGTTCCGACCACCACTGCATGTATGGACAGACAGATATGTCGAAAGTTATGGGCATAACATTAAAGGTTAAGGACTGCGGATATTGGCCGTTTGTGGAGGCATAAAGCTCCGATGCTGCTCTGAAATATGCTTCAAACTTCTCATAATAGACGTAGTAAGGCGGAGTCCCAGGTTTATTAGCAGCATCGTCCCACATGGTGAATGCATTTAAGAAGACATCATTAGGGCTACGCCATCCAGAGGCACTTCTGTAAGTTTCATCTGCTCCTTTAACTGGATCCGAATTATAGGAAATCTGGGCGTTCCTACACCTAGGTCCCCAACTCAAAACCTCCGAAGATAGCTCTTTAGGAACTCTTGAAAAGTACTTGCCTTCTCCTTGCCAGCCAAGCGTATAGCCATAGCTCGCTACAATATCTCTGGCCTCAAAGAAATCGGTTTTTAACTCATCAAAGGCGGGTGGCGTCCTGTTGATGTAAGACCATTCTCCAGCTAAGAATATGAATCTAAGGCTCTTCCTATTTGGTCCTATGGCCTCTAAGACCTCTAAGAGAAGGGGTTTCCAGATCTCTGGCCAACCGAGGTCTATACCATATAACGTTATGCTTATCTCACACCTTCCGTTGTCCTCATCCGCTGCATCCAGCATGTCCTTGAGAAATACCTTCTGACCATGCCAATCCCAAATGCTGGGGATACCCATCGCCCAGTCTATGTGTGCAAAGAAGCCAGGCCCCTTTGTCATGTAGTTGTAGAAGGCTCTGCCTCCTCCGCGGAAGCTTCCGAAAGCAGAGCTGGGAACGGATGCTCCAAGCCTGAATCCCAGCTCATTGCCGGCTTCTATAAGACAATAAAATCTGCAGAACCCCATTGTTACATGAGGCAATAAAAGAATCATCAGGGGGCAGATTATTATTCCCTTGCCATTCGGCCTCAACTCCATTAACTCATAAAGCCATTTGACTAAAAATGTTTTGTTAATACAACTTATTACAAATAAATTATCTATGCCTTAACCAAAATAGTAAGCCATATGATTTTACAGTTTGAATACAGTTTGAAGAAATAAAAGCATCGCTTCTTCTAAGAAGCTCAGTAAAGTTTATTTTCTTGCTAGTTGATTAATTCTTAATGGTTGGAAACGAATGTTTAAAAAAAAGTATTGCGATCATGTTTTTAGCATTATCTTTGACAATCTTTCCAACTTTACTTCAAACTATTTGTTTTCCAAATATGCACTACAGAGAGCAAGGACATTTATCGTCTAATCCATCTCTATTCTCAAACGGCATATCCTACCTCAACTATGATATGCTTAAGGCGTTTTTGGGGGGAGACATTTTCATGAATACTGGAAACTTTACGATACTTTTTGAAAAATATTTCATTCCTGCTAATATACGATTGATAGGCCTCTCAGTAGGTTGGGAAGAGCATTCGAATACGACTTTTTCCGATATACCTTATTATAGATGGGTAGAAGATTTCTTGTCTATGACAGATAAATATGGAATAAATGTGTTCTTTCATTTCGGTTCATGGAAGCCATCAACAAAATTGCCTTCATGGTGGGACGATGTTGCTAAAGCTAGACCTGAGCTCCGATCCTCGTTTAGGAATGGTACGATCATAGCGCAAGGAAACCCGTTGATAATCGATTCTCCACTTATACTGAAACAACTGAAGGAAGACCTAATGCAACTTTATCAATATTATGGAGAACATGCTTCATGGGTTGGTATAGCATTCGGTCGGCCTGGTCAGTCTTGCACTTATGTTCCACTAAACCGTACACTTGTTGATTGGGGATTCGAGGAATTCACATTATATAACTTCTTTAACTCCATTTATTATCTGAGAGATGTCAACTCGACAGGATATCATACAGATGGTACAAAAGACAAGATATGGGAAATTTTTATGGAGAATCAACCTATTATCCAGCTTAAATCTGGCAATCTACAACGATGGGGCTGGTCTTCTCCGATAGATGTCTACGGAGGAAGAAACGGTTCATGTATCGCCATAAAATTCAAATCTCCAGAGAAGTTAGAAGGATTTCAAGTATTATTGTATGGATACAGAGAAGGCAAACCTGAAAATTTAGTGCTAGAGCTATACGAAGATGAAAATGATTTCCCCAAAAACTTAGGAGAACCGTTGGAAAATGTTTATCAACCTACATTCTCTATTACTACATCTCAACGTTGGCAAACCCCCGCTATTTTCACTTCACAGTTGCTTGAGAACAGTTATTATTGGATTTTGATAACTGCAGAAGGAAATACCTCCAATAAATATTGGATTTATAAAGGTGACTACCGAGTAGATAATGAAACTCATGTTAAGCACACAACTAACGGCTATGATGGACGTTGGGAGGGATATGGAAGTGCCTTCATCATCATACGAGACTTAAGTGGTAGGAATGTTTTCGTTCGTCCCTTTAGGGAGACTTACAACAGGATCATTCTTAGCGGACAAGTAGCAAAACAACCATTTGTAGCCCCCTCGAACATTACAGTCAACGCTATATGGCTATATTTGGCTGATAGAGCCATGGCCAATGACCCAAGACCCTTACCAATTACGTTAATTAGAACTTCAGACGATACTGTAATGGCTAAAGGCGAATTAGGAACTTCCTTTACACAAGGAACCTATTGGTGGAGCGTAATACCGCTTGATAAAAGGGTGAATTTAACCAGTGGAGAACAGTATGAAATCAGGATCGGCCCCGCTGCAAAAGAATGTGTGCTTTGGCAGCTATTAGCAGAAAAAGTTGACCCAGCAGAGTATGGTTTTCAAGGGAAGCAGGACTACTTTCTATTTGCCCTTGCTGATATGGACATAGACCCATTTTTAATGAGCTATCCGCTTTCAACGCCCATAGGGCTGCTTAAGGACCCTATTACTTCAAACAACTGGATGGCCATTGGGTTTACGCCTTCCAGAACTGGCAAATTGCAGAATTTCTCAATAAAGATCGTAAAGATCGGATCACCAAGCGACCTTAGGATCTCATTATATGATGACGATAGTACGCCTAGCACTTGGTATGGCTTAAGTAAACCAAGACATGAAATAGAAAGTTTGACTATACCCGCATCTGAGATTCCTTTAGATGGCTGGCTTCAAACTGCTGGTTGGACAGTTCAACTCAATGCTAGTTCGAGGTATTGGATAGTTTTGGCACAGATATCGGCCTCTGAGGGAGAATACAGGGTATATTCAAAGGGACCGAACTACATTTTGCCGTTCGTTTCCTCGACCAATAGTGGTATGAATTGGAGATGGGGATTCCCATATACCAATACACCAGGTGAGCCATTAGTTAAAATTTCTACAACGGAAGAGACTATAGTGAATGAACCTTGGGAGATAAAAGGATTTCGTTTTAAGAGTACAGCTTGGATAGCACAATCTTTTATCTTGGACTCTAAAACAACAATTAGAGGTGTCAATATATGGCTTTCACAAGCATCCGACAGCTATGAAGAAGTTACTCTAGAAATAAGAACGGATGAGTATGATACTCCATCCGATATGATATTAGGAAAGGCCGTATTCAAACCCGGTGACGGATTGTATTCAGCAAGCTCTCTAGCAGTAGCAGACTTTGGCTTTTCGATAGAACTTCAACCAGGCAAATATTGGATAGTTATCAAGAGTGTGAAAGGCGCCACACCTATTGTTTTATGGGAAAATCCAGCATATGGATTTGGAGGCTCAAATTGTAAGGCTAAAGTCACGATAGATGGTGGATCATCATGGATTTTACCTGAAGGAAGGGAGGGAGATCTAGTATTTAGTCTGGTAAAATCCCCCTCGAACCTTCGCTATACTATGAGTGAGATTGCAGAAGACATAGAGGCTTATCACGCGTATGACATAAATAAAGAACCTCTTCGAGGTTGGAATGTTTACCTGAACGTACAGGTCAGCAGAATTCAGAAAGAACTAATTCAATGGTTTGAATCATATACAGGAAGAAGATGGTTCTGCATAGACTCTAATCCACCTAGAATAATCCAAGAAGTACAAGGTGAACAAGAACTTTTTAGCATTCTAGAAATTAACAATTTCATAATCGAGAATAAAACATTCATATTAGATAAAGAGAAGATTATAGAAAGATTCTTAAAGTTCCCTAGCATGACGATAATACCTCATCTTACTTTGACGTATGACTCGCTTAAACTCTTTGAAATATACTGCAATAAAATTATGCCGCTTGTTCCATCGCCTATTGTCCTATTGGATATAGATAACATTGATTTATTGGAGCATTTCAAAAACTTCACTATGTCCGACTTCTTAAATATGTCTAAACGTATGATTTATACAGGAGATTTTTTTGGAAAAGAGAAGAAAGCCATAAACATTCTTTTCATCGGGAATGAGAGTTTGCTTATGCTAGTACGACATTTAATGTCAACGGCCAATGTTACCTTTGTGAACTTTAATGAGGATCATAATCTTACTAGATTCAATGACTTTAAATCATTTGATGTGATAGTTTGTGGAACTGACAGAAGGTCCATGGAACTCATGACTCAGAGTGCTCAGAGGCGCATTAAAGAATTTCTAATTAATGGAGGCGGCATAATGATTTTAAATTCTTGGGCCGAATGGGCAGATGCGATTGTAGGTTTTTCTTATATCGATGAAAAAGTAACGACTAGCCCAATAGGTTATGTCAATTACGGACACCCAATATTGAAACCTTATTCCAATATAACAGAGCTTACGCTATTCTTGCAAAAAAATAGGGTAGTTCCAGTAAGCACTATGATCTTATATGTTGCGAAGGATATGAACGACCAACCTTTAATAAGCATCAATGCATATGGTTCAGGCCTCTGTATTTTTTACGGCTTGCCAATCTTTAAAATTGTAAGTACTTACACAACAATCCTAAATAATGCCATTTTTTATGCGGCGAAGAAGCAAGAGAGGTTACCCGTATTATGGTACGAAGATTCTATTGAGAAAACACGAGGGGAAGGCAGCCTTGTATTTTCTTTAACTGGTAAGCCAGATGGTGTTCTATTACTTTGGATAGTAAACAACGGTCCTGCAACGATATTAAACATACATCTTAATGCCCCATTTTACGGGTTAGATTCAGATATGTGGATCGCATTCGATGCGAGAAACTGGTTACCAATTGCCAGAGGTCAAGGCTCTGAAGTCAATATTAGAATTGAAGCACTAAACACATCATGGTACGCAATATACATCATGAACGATGCTAAGGAATTTCACACTCTCTATTCAAATGTGCTAATTAGAAGTGAGCAAGTATATCCTAATCAAGCGATCTGTAACATTTATACGATTCCTACTCAAGAAGCATGGTTAGTTATTAGAAGCCCTAAAGCGGTAAATACTGTAATAGTTGATGATCATGAAATTGAAAGAACGTATTCGATTTCATCGATTAGCACTAGCCGTAAGATGGAACAATGGTTTTACGATAATGACTATAAGCTCCTTTATATTAGGGTAAAAGGCAATGGGCAGCAGAAGCTCAGGGTATTATTTCAAACAACAAACCAAGCTTTCTATGAAGAAAACTTACAGGTTATAATTATTATAATGACACTTTTTGCAATATTAGTTGAACTAGTTGTGATTAAAATAAGGAAACAACAAAAAGGAAAAACCCTGAGATATCACTACGTGCGCACTAAAACAGTTGTGCTTAATCATCATGATTAGATATTGATAATCTTTATTATTTCTTATTTATAAAGTGTACAATTATTGCTTCAATAAGTCCTTTAAATATGTAGAAAATCCCCATAAACCATGTTTTTGGTGAATGTCGATTTGCTACGCACCTTCTAAAGAACTTTAGAAAACAATTTACAGAAAAATAGGTGATAGTGATGATGGAGTAGAAGAATTTTGGATGTTTAAGTACAACATAAAGTCTGTTTCTGGAAAACCAATACCAATGCTCGTCCACTCTAGGTGTACATCCCCCATGAGATATGTCGTAATGTACCACGATTGCAGCAGGTTGACACATCAGCTTATAGCCTTTTTCTTTAACACTTAAGCTGATATCAGTGTCTTCAAAGAATGAAATCTTACCTAAGTATTCATCGAAACCTCCAACCTCCTCGAAAATATCTCGTCTAAAAGACATATTAGTACCGCAAAGGAATTCTGTGTCTGTAACATCATCTATTCTTTCATATAGCGTATCCACTGCAAGAGAGAATTTTGATTTCTGCTTTATCCTTCTAGAATAGAATTGAATCGTTGTACCACCTACGCCTCCCACTCTTGGATTTTCATAAGCCTGAATAAGCGTCTCAAGCCAATTCTCATCAGCAATGCTGTCGTCATCTATGAAAGCAAGATATTTCCCCTTAGCATAGTGAGTTGCAATGTTTCTCGCAACTGCAGGCCCAACCTGCGTTAAGTTATGTATTAGCACTATCCTATCATTAGAATTAAGCGAGTGAGCAATGGTCTTTATTGGTTCTGGAGGTCCGTCGTTAACAATAATAATTTCAAAGTCTTTGTAAGTTTGACGTAGAATAGAATTAAGACATGCTTTAAATTCACTTATTCGTTTTCCCAGTGTTACAATAATTACTGATACGTCTGGATCTTTTGCAGCATAATTACTTGCTATCAATTGATGCGATATACGCCATAAACTATTTATGTCTTTACCTCGACCAAAAATGCCCTTTTAATCAAGAAAAAGGATAAAAGGATCAACAATTCCCAGTAAATCGTGGCAAATAGTGTTTCACGAAAAGTGTTTAAAGCACTTACATATAATGCGTTTAGAGTCGGAATCTCAACTGCAATTTCTATCATCTATAGTATTACAGTAGTGAGATATCTGGACATACAGAAATTTGGTGCCTATGTCTTTTTAGATAGTATATTTGTAATATCGACAGTATTGTTTGGACCAGGAATTCGCGCCCCCATTATAAGGTTTATCCCAGAACTCATCACGAAGAAGGATTACTCTAGATTACGACGGTTAATTGAAATATTGCAGAAACTAAACTTGCTTGCTGCAGTGACAGCAACACTTTTAATCTTATTCAGTGCAGATTTTATTTTTGTAGCATTAGGAAAACCGGAACTTGCATTCTACGCTAGGATAATGGCGTTAGGCATAATTCCTAGCACTTTATTTGCCATGGCTAAGAAAATCCTAACTGCGGTTTACGAGCAAAAGTATCTGAGCATTCTCGAAACACTTCTTTCAGTATTAGAGTTATCACTATTGATAATATTTGCGATTATTCTCGACCTCGATTTGGTTGGAATTATTATGATTTATTTCATTAGTTATACTATAGGTGCGATCGCAAGCTCGGTATACATAAGACAAAGACATCGGTATCTTTTTGAAGGTGAACAAAGCCCCGTTGGCTCAGATTATATTCAGAGGATGCTTAGATATGCCACTCCTCTTACGATATTAGACTTTATAAATAATATTGAAGGCTCAATAAACAATATATTCCTTGGAATTTTTAGTAAATTAGAAGATACTGCTTTATTCGACATCCCAAATTCCTTTGTGAATAGAGTCCTTAGCCGAGTGTGGGATGTAATCAGCCCTATAGGAATTGTTTCTCTTACCGAGATAGATTATTCTACCCCAACCAATATGAGGTTCGCTGTACAACAATATGTTAAGATAGTGTCCTTATATACCATTCCCGTAGCCATAGGTGGCATCATGATCGCTGAACCTTTACTGGTTAGTTTTTATGGATACAAAGTACTTGCTTCCGTTCAGATCTTCAGGATCATGTTGCTTGCATATGGTGTTTTAAACATGGTTGAGATAAGCCGCATAATTTTAAATGTGAAAGAGCAAACCCACATAATTCTTTTTGGAGAAGTCGTCAGAATATTAATTATGATATTGTTAAGTCTATGGCTTATACCAAGCCTAGGTATAATGGGCACTGCAATTTCAATAATAGTTTCATCCGTTATTACCAATGCGTATTATACATATTTTGCAGTTGTCAGGCTAAGGATGGGTAATTTTTTCCCGCTGAAAAACATTGGAAAATATCTTGCCTCAGGCTTGCTCATGGGAGTAACTGTTGTAATTATCGTTCTTCTTCACATGAATTCGCTTTGGACGCTGATCAGTTCTCTTATAGCAGGACCTTTTACATATGTTTTGGCCTTAAGGTTGGTACGAGCGTTTGATCAAATGGACAAGGAATTGTTTATGAATATGAAGATACCATTCAAATTCGTTATATTGAAACTTCTTTGGAAAGAATAAAGATTTTATTATTATAATATTGCTATAGGATTATCCGACGAGTGGTTCTAATATTGCCACCAAATGCCCATCATACCAGCCAAGAATTTAAGCCATATAAGAACCCTCCTATAGGCATCTTTTGTGTGTCTTTTTTATCTCATCTGAAAAGCGCTTAAGCTCATCAAACATAGCGCGTTATGCCTTGGTTGATCAGACAAATAGTTTTGGACTTTTGGTTTGTTTCGATATGGAGCAACAGGCGCAGCCCACATCCTCAATCACTTCATCAGTATAGTGATCCAAGCACATGTACATTATAGCAGTTAGGAATCGTTTAGGGAACTTATATCTAGGCGTTTTAGAAAAGTATCTTGCATCAAGCTTACTCACGGGAGTAGTTTTAGAATTGCTTTACCATTCAATAAGTGGAGCGATCATTATCTTGTTGATATCTGCTTTCATAATTGACCTCTAACATATGCTTTGACTCTAAGGTAAGAGCCTTTGAGCAGAGAGATGAGAAGCTCATCAGATTCAAAAATACCTTTCAAATCAGCCATACTGAAGCTCCTTTGGAACGCTTAAAGTAAATCTTTATCGAGTGATCTAAACCGCCGTGTAAACTTCTGACTATTCTTTGATGTTACTAGCAAATGGTTTTTAAACCCTGGTAGGATTTAGGAATCGTATTTGCATTGAGGGTATGCAGGCTAGTATGGAACTTCCCGCAGGCTGAAAGAATAAGCTATGGGTTAGGGCCAAATTTCTACTATATTTCCAAGGAACAGGTGGAGCAGGGCTATGAAGTGGACGTCATAGCTAGAAGAGGAGTAAACGAACCCGACTATGAGGAAATAGATGGAATAAGGATTCACAGGGTGAAATCCCCGTATAATGTGAGTGCTATGAGAGAGTTAACCAGGTTAAACTCGCAGAAACCTTTCGACATAATTCATGCTCACGGAACCTGTGGAATATCCTATCCTTTATTCAGATTTAGTATCCGTAAACCCTTGGTTGTACATACTCATGGTACTGCCCGTGGCATGGCTTTTCATCGCTTCTCCCCCCCTACTGTTGTCTCGCTCAAGGACAGCCTTAAATCGAGGATAAGGGAGTTAACAGCAATCTTTAGGCAAGAGATTTATTGGCGGTCAGCCGACATGCTCCTGGCTGTAAGCTACTTTCTTAAAAACGAGATAGAGAAACTATACAATATCGATAGTTCAAAGATTGAGGTTGCTTACAATGGTGTTGACATATCAATATTCAGGAAAACGGACAGTAGTGATGAATTGAAGAAGCTGGGTCTTGAGGGTAAACGGATTATTCTTTACGTTGGGCACTTCGGCCTCAGAAAAGGAATCCCCTACCTGATTGAAGCGATGCGTGAGATACTTCAGGAGGAGCCTGATGCTTTCCTACTATGCGTAGGTGGTACTCCAGAGTGGCTTGGAACCGATGTTTACTGGCGGATCCTTAGGGAGAAAATTGAGCAAGCAGGAATACAGAAGAACGTGATGCTTATAGGTCAGACTCTACACCAAAAATTGCCAACATATTATTCTATGGCTGAAGTGTTTGCTTTTCCCTCTCTCTATGAGGCTATGGGGAAAGTGGTGGTG
>JAGTQL010000050.1 GCA_018396555.1 Candidatus Bathyarchaeota archaeon
TCCCCCTTTCACTAGCACCGCATGGTTGTGTGAACCCACCGTTATCTCGGTCTCGGGGAACTCCATGGACTTCATATGGCTCCTTATATCTGAGAGGATCTTCATCCCCTTATCCGATAGCCTCATCCCCTCTTTTGAGACCTCTAGGAGACCTTCGATTCTCAGATGCTTCACGAGGGTTCGAGCCACCCCCTCCCCCAGCCCCAACAGCCTTGCAACCCCAAGCCTTCCAACCCCTGGAGATGATCCCAGAATCTCGAGAACCCTTAGGACGTGAACGGCCATGTAGAGGGGGGTTCTCCCCGCCGCGATCCTCGAGGCAACCCTATCTATGATCTCTACGGAGTTCAAACCCATAACCCTTTAAAAAATTTAGATTTTAATATTATGTCTTAGAGGGATGAATATACCCAGGCGAGTATGGAGCCGTTTCTTAGCTTCCACCTGTCACATGCAACGGGGCCAAGGATCCACTCTTCCTTATCAGGATCGAGATAGTACCAGAGCCAGAAGCGGTTTGGATCTCCACCCACCCCATTAATCTTGGTCACGAAGACTCCATATTCTCCAATTATGTACTCGACCATAGCAACCTTCATCGTAGAATTGAATAGATTCGAATCCAATGGGAGCCGGGTTTTATTGTACCATAAGACGGTTCCATTTCCATAGTCTATCTTGAGGTTCACGATTATCGTGAGGCTCTCCAACTCTCTGAGAAGCTCCTCATAATCCCTCCTGTAAGCCTCCGCCTGGTTATAGTAGTTAAAGGCGGCGAGTGATGCTGCTAGGGTTGTGCAGAGAAGGAATCCGGCAGCCCACATCCAGCCATCTCTGATCTTCATCCTCAATCCTCCAGGGGGCGAGAGCCATCAAGCCCTTCGAGGGGAAGGCGCCTCAAGGCCGTTAGGAGTGGGGAGGCCCCGACGAAGAAGAAGAGGGTGTTGGAGAGCTCATGGATGAGGGCGAAGGGTATCCCAGCCATCAGGACGACCCCTAACGGCAGCCCAACTACAAGGCCGCAGACTATGTTTGTGAAGAGGTCATAGATGAAGGTGAGGATGAAGCCTATGAAGGCGAAGCTAGCGTTCATAAACCAAAGTCTCCCCATCTCAGGGATCCTCCAACCCCTGATAAGGCCGCCCACAACTCCATAAACACCCTCCCCCAGCGATGTGGCTGCAAGGATTGGGAGGGAGAAGCCGTAGGGGTTAATGGTGCCATAGACGAGCCATGTGAGGACCCCGACTAGCCCCCCCACAAGGGAGCCGAACCTGAAGCCCGAGACGAAGACTATGAGATCCATGAGCTTAACATTGACAAGGCCTATCATGAGATAGTTAGTGGCCACACACAAGGAGGTTAGAATGGTGATGAGGCCAAATACACGGGCCTTCTTCTCGATGGGCTTCATCTAGGATGGATAATCCAACCAAAAATATAAACTAACCTTTTCCGTTCCCAACTGTTGGGAACTTGAAAGGGGCTTGATTCTCGCCCCGTTTTTTGAAAGGGGGCTGTTTTCTATGGCTGATCAGTGTTCCCAACTGTTGGGTACTTCAAAAATTTTTTCTCTGCAGAGGGAGAGGTTGAATCCGAGGATCATGAAAATATAAACCTAACTTAATAGGGTAGGAAGGAAAGGCCCCCCTTCAATAGTTCAGACTCTAAAGCGAGTATAAAGCCCCACCCATTCTTCTTTTCCTCTACAAGTAAATGTCTCAAAAATGGGAATCTAGTTAAAGAAGCGAGTCAAAACACCTAGCCGTGAATAGTGGAGGCTGTGAGGATCCTGAGGGCTGGATTTGCGAGGCTTTCCCTTCCATTTATATTAGATGCAGCGTGTGCCATTTTAACTTAAATGGTGACAAGCTTTAAATATTTAAGTGCCATTATAATAATAAAGGTGACTTAATGTACTTAGAGCGGTTCAGCTCATCCTTAAAAGAGAAATGGAAGGGAAGCTTGTTCAAGGTTAGTGAAGCTAAGAGGATAGAGGCAAGAGCTAAGGAATACTTGCACAGATTAGGAAAATTGGGTGAGGTGGAGCGCGTTCGCTGGGGTTGGTACTACATCCCCCAGAAACAACAGGACGTGTGGGACTTCTTAGCTAATGATAAAAGCTTTAAGGTAGTGATAAAGCAGACAGCAGCAAGCATATGGAACTATGATTTTGTTCACAGAAACATTTACCGATTAGCTGTTGAGGATGCATCATATAAAAAAGCCTTAGAAAGGTTCGGCAAGGATAGAGGATGGATTTTTGAAGTTGAATATCATGATAAGATACCTTACGAATACAGGGAAGTTGACCGCTTATTCATTGAAACACCAGAATCCTGCTTAGTGAACTGCATTGCGGACTGGTCATTCTTGGACGCCTTTGCAGTCTTATACTTTAGAAGGGATGACATCTCATTCGATAGGGTAAGAAAGTTAGCTAGATGGAAGAGGATATCGAGGACTGATACGAGGGTTTGGAATGCCATAAAATACGGTTGCAAATTGTTAAATGAGCGATTGGACAAGAGGATGTTCGATGTGAAGGCAACAAGATTGAATCAGGAGGATGTCAAGGAGTTGATTGAGGAAGCTGTTGATAAGGTGATGGAGTTTGCCTAGAGCCATAAACATGATGAAGAGGAGGGAGGAGGAGCTTTTGCCTGACCATGCTTTGAAACTCCTCATCCCCCATGCTGAGCAAGTCCATCTCATCTATCTCCTCCTGCTTAAAGCCAGCCACCAGCAATAACTGTCTTCTCAAAGACTCCTTCACCCTTTCCCCGCTTGAAGCTTCAGCCCCAGTCGTCTGAAGGTATTCTTGCGATCGCCTGTAGGCTTCCCTCATACCTCTATCACATCCTCAGGAAGCTTCTGCTTGTTCGTCGTGTAGCGATTCTCTATATCCCCTTTATGTCCCATCCAGAACTCGTGATAATCCCTAAGCACCAATCCCTTAGACTCTGCGAGCATGAGCTGAGTATCGAAGTAGCTTCTCAACACGTACGGCCTCCAAGTAAAGCCAGCCTTACATATAACAGACCTGATCACATCGCCTACGTTTATCGCCCTAATAAAAGGCTTCATCCTCAGCTTAGGCGTGATGATAGGAGACTCAAAAGTTAGCTCTTCTCCGCATCTCATCCTCTCCTTAAGGTAATCTTTGATGTATTCGCACCCCTCCTCGCTGACGAAAGTGAAGTACTGACGCCTCGCCTTGCTCAACTCCTTCCTGACTATTATCATGGCTGGGATCTTCGTGAACCCAACTTTATGGCCTTTGATGGTCATTTCAGGAAAGTCCTTCACCCTCAACCCATCCTCACCAGAGTAGTTGCCTATGCTCTCTATCCTCAGCCCAGAATGCGCCACGAGCACGCAAGCACCCCTCGCCTTCTTATCCCCAGATAGAAAGATCCTCCTCAACTCATCCTTTGTCGGAACCCTTTCATCCTTGAGGGAAGGTGTGTCATCAGCACCTCTAACCTTGATCTTACCCTTTATTCCCCTGCGGTTGTGGGCGAGCCAAGACCTAACAGCCTTTAAAGTTGACCGGATTTAGCTTCCAGCAAACTCCTTCTCCTTTAAAGAAACGAAATCCATTAGAAGATTGTGCAGCTCAACATCGTTCATAGAGGCCAGAGACTCTGGAGTAAGCTTGTAAGCCTCGAAGTTCCCCAGCCTCCTCAAATAAACGTCAGCCGTGACATCGGAGCCACGGGCTACATTCTTGTACCAGCGCCCCACGTCTGGATTGGCTAGGAGGTAGCCATACTTCTTTGCGTTCACGGGTTGAACTATATAAAAAGCCCTGTTCTAAACCCTAAATGGTATGGGCCCGAAGGGATTCGAACCCTTGACCCACAGGTCTCTCAGGCTTCCTTATGAGCCTGTTGCTCTTCCAAGCTAAGCTACGGGCCCGGTATCTAATTATAGAATATCCTCCAGAAAAATCTTTTTCTCTTGGGAACACCTCCTAGACCCTTTAAAATTGTTCCTGAGGTCTGGATATTTGAGGTGTCTGGAGGTCCAGGATATCGGATATTTTGTGAGCTGAGGCCCATGAGTATCGCTCCGGTTATAGTTCGACGCTAAAAGATCGGCTTTTAGAGGTCTGGTTGGGGTTAAGAATTTTAATCTGTCATGTTATCCGGGTTTGATGGAGCCTCTCCCCTTCTTGTTGGTGGTTGTCTCAGCCCTTTTCCACGCTCTCTGGAATCTTCTGGCTAAGGGGGGCTCTGATAAGGGGGCATTTATGTGGTGGATGACCTTCACATCCCTCTTCACAGTTCTTCCCATATACTATCTTCAGATCTCCGACTGGTCTCTTCCTTTTGAGGCTATCCCGCTTATGTTGGCTAGCGGATCTGCTGAGGCCTTGTATTTCATCTCTCTAGGGAAGGCCTATGAGCTTGGTGATCTCTCCGTCGTATATCCTCTGGCCCGCTCATCACCCCTCTTCCTCTTCCTCCTCGCTCTCGTCTTCCTCGGGGAGGAGATCTCCATTTGGGGAGCCATAGGCATCCTTCTGGTTCTTCTCGGCGTCTATATGATCCATCTCAGAGGCCTCTCCTCGAGGGCCTTCCTCCATCCCATATCCTCTATAAGGAGTCGAGCCTCCCAGTTCGCTCTGATGGCGGCCCTCTCCACCTCCATATACTCCCTCATCGATAAGGTGGGGGTGATGATCGTCGGACCCTTCCTCTACTCCTTCTGGCTCGACCTCTTCATCATCGCCCTCCTCACCCCCATGGTTCTATGGAATGGGGGTTTAGGCATCCTAGTCTCGGAGTGGAGATCAAGGGGGCCCAGGATCATCTTCTCGGGCTTCCTGATGCGTGTGGGATATCTCCTGGTTCTAGTGGCAATGGGCATGGCTCAGGTGAGCTACATCCTAAGCGTTAGGCAGCTGAGCATCGTCATCGGCGCAGCGCTCGGCGTAGGACTCCTGGGCGAGGAGCACGGATGGGTGAGGCTGATAGCTTCGATGATCATCTTCTCAGGGATATTCATACTGGGATTAATCGCATGATCATGATTAGTGCTAAAACTCTGATATGAATGCTGTGGGGCCATCTTAAATAGAAAAGGTTAATATTTGGATATTGATATTTGAAAATTAACATATTTCTAAAACATCTCCATGCCTTTTTGTGAGATGTGGAGTGGATCGGCTCTCTAAAAGGTGCTTTTTAAACGGGAAAGTGGCTGTAAAGTCTATTGAGGAGAGCCTCCAACATTTTCATAGTGGTTCGATGAATATCTCGATAAACCCCAGATCATTCACCTGCAGAAACTATGTGGGCGATGGGGGTTCTCATAGAGAGGTGACGGCCTTAATAGCTCCTATAAGATTTGAGGAGAAAGAGAATGTTATCATAGCCTGGGGATGCTCCCTAGGAAAATCATGCTACTTCCCGAGCTGCCGCTACTCGAGGATCCATCAGATATTCGAGGGGGGTGGGGGTCAGAAGAACATAGCCCTGGTCCCTACGGAGACTAGAAGCTGATCTCCCCGTTGAGCCTTCCATCCCGGGATGTATAGCCCCTCGCCCAGAGTAGATGTCTTCATCTCTCTCTATATATACAACCAATTTTCTAAGCCTGTCCCGCTAAGCATCTCATCGATCCCGATGCGATCTGTCTGGTTCAGGTGCCTCGCTTTAATAGACTTGGTGTCATAACCCTCCTAGCCATAGCTCCGCTTCATCCCCACCTTAGTCTATCTCAGGGGTCTCAAAGCATGTTTAACCCCGCGATCTAGATTTTGAAGAGATATTTCTCTTCTTTTAAGTCCTCTTCGGTCCTCCTCTATTCTTCAATAGATTAAGGTGATACTTCACTGTTGGTTTTTATTTCTCGCAAAAACTCGTTTTTTCTTTGAAAAACAGATTTATATATCTCTATATCATCTCTTATTTTTATTTTTGATTAATTGTTTTACCAGGATTCTATATATTCTATGTTATATCCAAAGTGTTTTGGACTAAACATCTCTATTCCTCTTTTTGTTCTCCATCCCTCATAGGCTTTTATTCCTAGCACTGTAACTTTTTTTCCTTTGTTCTCTCCACTCTCCACGAAGTTCGATAGTCCATAGCAGGTCTCAGATTCTACGATGCAGATAAGATCTGGACATACCACATATGGCTCCTCGTCGAGCCAGCTTATGAGGTGCTCATTCTTAAACCAGACCTTGAGGGAGTGCCCCTCATATCCCTCCGAGCCCCTTATCTTCCAGTTTCCCCAGTTGAATCCCTCTTTTTTCTCCACGGAGTGTTCGAGGACCACCCCTTCGAAGAGCTTCTTGGCACCAGCCGCCTTTATGAAAGCCTCTATTGGGTCTTCCCCCCTCTCCCTCGCCGTTCTTACGGCTTGTCCTATAGCGATGCATCTCGAAACCTGGTTTGGGACCATCCCCCTCCTATACTCTTTGACCTTTGCGGGGCATCTTGCGACGGTTATTCCACCCCCAGATGCTACGGCGATATATCTGCATAGGTCCTCAGCCCTATAGTCGTCTACGGCGTTCTTTAGTATGAGCGTCTCCCCAAAGGGTGTGACCATGGCTAGAGGTGTTATGGGGATGCCGGCGACATGGGTGAGGGAGAGAGCTATCTCCGGCTTGGCCCTCCCGCAGCAGTCCCCATCTATGCATGGCTTCCCCTCAGAGGCCGCTAGGTATAAGGGGATCACCCCGTTACCAGGGCCCGTCTCGCTAGCTATATATGAGCAGAACCCCTCTCCTACCTGGTCTGAGAGGGTCTCCACGGCCCGCCTCATCCTATTAAACCTCTCCTCCCTGGTCCCCCTCAGCCTCCCGAGGTATGGCTGAACCCTCTCCATCAGCTCCCTAGGGACCCCCCCTCCAACTCCACCAACTATGCAGAGGAGCCCCTCCTGGGGGAGTTCAGCGGGGTCTTCGAGGACAAACCTGTAACCCTTCTCGAAGGCCTCCTCGACCAAAGCCCTCCCACTCTCAGGGCTTCCTCCCCCACCACATCCCAGGATGTTCGCCCCCTCGATATAATCCTCAAGTTCAACCCTACCCAAAACCTTCATGGCTCATCCCTCATAACATAAGCCCCAATTTATAAAAGGTGTTCCAGCACCTCTACCATCAAGTTAAACCTGCCTCAAGCCCACCGTATAATGGTATAAACCAGGATCCCTTTTCCTCTCTCAGCCCACCGAAGTTGGAAGAGGACGAATTATCTATATACTGGAAAAGCAAATAAAAAAATAGTATTGTCCGCGCTCCGGTAGTCCGGACATATAAGCAATTAAGTGGAGATTTCCCCCGCAAAAATCCCCTCTTTTTCTGTTTCTTATGGGTGTTTAGCATCTTTTATACTTCTTATCTTGTTGGTTACTGATTTATCGGTTGATTATGTTATCCGCTGCTCTTACCTAGATAGTGGGCGCTGTCGTTGCTATGGTCTTCAAATTCCCTCTTTCTGCTTTCTACCTTATTCTCCCTATTGAGAGTTGTCCTTTTCACTCATTAAAATGAACCAAGTATCGTCCACCATGGTGTTGGGTATTTAAGTATGTTTTGAACCAGAGAAGGCCTTCTCCCTCTATGTTATAGACCACTAATGTGATGTAGTAATCGAATCCCCTTCCCTCCAGTTGTCCTCTCCTATTGAAGAAGTCCGCCTTGGTCGGTGGTACGCTTCTCCACCCATAGCCCTTTCTAAGCCTTCTGGTCTTGACCTCTACCACGGCTTTACTCTTGAATAGGGAGTCGTCCGGCTCCTGCACGAAGACATCGGATATCATGAGCCCGCCCCAGATGGTGTTGATGTCGCGCGCCCTGAACAGGAAGGTCATGAGGATCTCATCAAGTAGACCTGACGCCTGCTTGAACTCGGGACGACCCCTTCAACACCCACATTAATATACAATGTCAGTGCTATAAGAAGAATTTGTGATGTGGGTGAATCCACATTAGGCTGGAGATATCCTCCACAAACTACCCTTTTTTCTATTCGGATTTGTTTGTTTACCGTGGTCGCTATCAATATTACACATAGTTCTATCTCTGAGACAGCTTAGCACAGAGAAGTGATGAGTCCAATTCTTCACAGCCTCATGGCTCCTACCTGCGAAGGCCTCCTCAGAGTCAGGCCCAAGAGATAGAAACTATCCTATATTACGAACAATGGCATTAGGATCCTCTTCTAGATGAAGAAAACCAATTAATCATGACACCAAGTAGACTCTGGAGAAGATCCCAATAAGCTTGACAATATCGAAATGGCTACAAAAAATTTATAACCTCCTGCATACAGAGCATTTATGGATGAAGATATGATATTAGTTGGGAAACGCTTCGAACTTTTACTGCTTGTGATATCCTTTTCTCTCTGCTTAATATTTATTCTAAGATCTAGTATCTAAAGAAGAAGGTTACAATCCGAAAATTTCCAGCCATCGAAGCTCTGAGGGAAGCTATCGGGAGATCCGTTGAGATGGGTAGAGAGGTCTTCTTTGGAACTGGTTATGGTGGAACACATGATCAGGATGCACCCATGGCTATTGCAGCTCTGGCCATACTTGGCGAAGTGGCCAGAATCTGTGGTGAGCTGGGTGCCCGTCTTAAATATTATACTATGAGGTCATACTTAGTTCCAGTTGGGCAAGACCTCATTAAGGCAGGATATTTATCGGCTAGTAGGCCAGAACTATATTCCCCAGACTTAGTTGTCTATACAGGAGAAGATCAAAGGGCATTTATGGCTGCCGTTATGAATTATATCGCAGGAGAGAAACCGGGTGCGGTGTTATTCTTCGGTGCAACTTATTGGGAAACTATAAATGTACTGGGAACAGGCGCAGTTGTGGGATCCTTCCAAATCGCCGGAACTCCTAGGCTGTACTATCAATCGATAATAAGTTGCACAGCTGACTATTGTCTACTTGGTGACGAACTATATGCTGCAGCGGCTGCCATTACAGAGGACGAACCTCAGATAAGTGCAATAGGTGCCTTTGACATCATAAAGGCATTCCTCCTGATACTTTTGGTAGCTGGGGTGATTTCGATAACGTTAGGTTTCCCACTGATTAGCATCTTAAGGGGGTGGTGAGTATGTCTTTTATTAGGCGAATCGAAATACCGATCATGATCTTTGTAATTTTTTCGCTGTTAATCTTGTTCAATTACTTCACAGGTATGGCATATGAGGCTGCTTCCACAGTTATTTCATGGGCACCTATTCTTTGGATTCTTTCATATATAGTGGGTTATGTCTCAATGATAAGATATCATGTAATAATAATACATAAAAAACAGAAAGATTGGATTTATAGTATAATTGTACTCGTGTGCTTTATCATAACATTTTTATTGGGTCAACTTTATAAACCCGCTTTTGACTTTGTTTTCATGCACATTTTACTTCCCTTACAAGTGTCAATGTTATCTTATGTAGGATTTTACACCTATACTGTATTCTTCAGAGGCGCACGCACCCGCAACATCTACGCCCTTTTCTTATTGGTGACTGCTATCATAATTATGCTATGGCAAGCTCCAGCAACTAGTGCAATTATACCAAGCGTAGTTCCAATATCCATATGGATTCGAGATGTTCTTCAAACAGGAGCTATACGTGCAATCTTAATTGGGATAGGGCTCGGAATCATACTAATTTTCATTCGTACAATGTTTGGGTATGAAAGATCTTATGTAGGAGGGGAATAATGGATGTCTGCAATGTTACCCAAAGTTGACAGACTTATCTTCCTTCTATTCCTCTTCTTCATTGCCATTCCATTTATCTTGCCAGTAGCATTACCATTACCTATCTCGCCTACGACCCTAAAATATAAGGAAATTCTTGAGAACTTAAGAAAAGGAGACACAATAATTTGGTTCGTTGATGCTATGATAGGTGCATGGGCTGAAACTGCACCAGGAGATATAGCCACATTTAACTTCATCCTTGAACAGTGCAGAGAGAAGGGTGTAAAGTTTGTTATGGTGACAACTTTCCATGCAGAATCTTTAGCATACGCAGAGACCATATTCAAAAACTACTTAAACACGGAAGGTTTAACGTACGGCGTAGATTATGTATATTTAGGATGGATCCCAGGCTATGAATCAGCTTTAGCTGGTATAGCTGGAAATCTACCTGCGATAGTCAAAACAGATTATTATGGAACGCCAATCTCGCAAATACCTATGATGCAAAACCTACATTCTATCGATGACTTTGCCATTAGTGGTTTTACGTCGTCTACAAGTCCTGATCCATACATACGTCAATGGAGTAAAAAACCTATAATAACAAACATTCTAGCGGCGAATATTGGCTGGATAATGCCCTATGTTGAGAAGAGAATTATAGTCGCTTATTTGGCAGGTGTCCGTGGTGCTGCTGAATTTGAATATCTTATAGGAAGAATTGGCTCGGCGACAAAGCTTATTTCTGCACAGTCAACGGCACATATATATGCAGTTGCATTATTAATTGCTGCAAATATTTACTATTTTGGTTTTGTTCGTAGAAGAGGTGAGGTGATAAAGAAATGATTCCAGTAGAAATTATTGAAGCTACACTTATATTGATGACATGGTCCCTACTTTATAAAGATAACCCATTATATAAACTAGCTGCATCGATGACTATCGGTCTATACCTTGGCGTTACACTCAACTATGCTATAGATTCATTAAACAAAAACATATATGTTCCATTGATCGTACAAGGTAAGTGGCTAAGCCCTACAACGATAGTCTTTATCATAGGATTACTATTGTATACACGCTTCATAAAGTCCCTTTGGTGGTTGAGCCGATGGCCCTTAGCAATATTGAGCAGTATAGGTTTATCTGTTGCGGTAACAGGAGCATTAGGCCCACAGATAATCGCTCAGTTATCCACCCCTCCGTTGGCGGGTCACCCCTTAAGCATAATTAACGGTATTCTAGGAGTTACGGCGACAGTGACATCTATGTGCTACTTTGTGTACTCAAGGGAACACAAGGGGGTATTAGGTGCACTGGTAAAAATTGGACGTATTTTTCTGATGATAGCATTCGGCTTTATGCTTGGCACGTTCTTGATGTCAAATATTGCCTTTGCGATTCAAAACATGTCAATATTAGCTGTTCCTCCAGGAGCATATATATCAGCAATAGCAGCAATAATTCTTATTATAGTTACCTCGCTTCCGAGAGTCAAGAAATCCAAAGGGGAAGAAATGAAAAAATAAATATTTAAATTTATAGTACAGAAATAACTCGTAAAATTTAAATTGAACTGCAAAGTAGTTGGGAAGAGAAGTTGATAGGTCTCATCTTTGTTAGAGCCATACCCGAAAGGATTATGGATGTACACAACAAGATTAATATCTTTGAAAACATCCTCAAGGTTAAATTATTAACTCATGAAATATTTAATATTCTGGTGTTTACTCAATCATCAGATTTTATGTCATTAAGCAAGACAATAAGTGAGATTAACAATATAGATGGTGTTGAAAGCATTACTCATGCTATACTTTTTGGGCCAGAGGGTAGGCCAGATGCTGCAACCGTTTTGAAGGATGAAAAAGCTAGGGTAACTCTAGCCAGATATTTTGATGTTATACGAGATAATAAGCCAGCCAAGTTTCTTATCGCTAAAAAAAATAAGGCAAACTTCAACAGAGAGAGTTCGCTTGTGGAGCTATGGAGGATCCATGATCAACTTACAGAAGAATTCTATATTCTTGAAAGGGAAATTGACACTCATGAAAAAAGCCTAGAACTATTGAAAAAGATGAAAAAACCAGAAATATCATATCTAGACTTGAAGATAGAAATAGCCAAACGTATTCTCACAAGCTGCATCCTCTGCGTTCGAAGATGTGGTGTCAACAGACTTGAAGGGGAGCTTGGAGATTGTAAATGCGGGGCTGAGGTCGTCCTCTCCTCCGCTTCTAAACATTGGGGGGAGGAAGCGGAGCTGACCCCATCCGGAGCCATATTCACTATGGGCTGTAACCTTCATTGTCGCCACTGTGCAAACTGGAAGACATCCCAATGGATCAAAAAAGGCGAAGTTTACTCGGAGGAAAAGATGGCTAGAGTCGTAGAAAACCTTCGAAGGAGCGGTTGCAGAAATGCCTTTTTAACAGGGGAACCAACACCATGGCTTAAACACTGGCTTGAAACCTTTAAACATGTGAGCGTAAATACTCCAGTGGTTTGGAACTCAAACAGTTACTATAGTGAAGAAACATCTAAATTATTGTCCGGTTTCGTGGATCTATATGTCCTTGACTTCAAGTACGGATCAAATAAATGTGCCGAAAGAATTTCTGATGCACCAAAATATTGGGAAACTTGCACCCGAAATATAATGTACGGAAAGAGATTTGGAGAACTCATTGTTCGAGTTTTAATTCTCCCTGGGCACCATGAGTGCTGCACAGAGAAACGTCTAAATTGGATTGCAAATAATCTTGGAAAAGATGCGAGAACTAATTTGGTGTTGCTCTACCAGCCGACGTGGAGGTCTAGCGAGATCCCAGAGCTTCAGAGGAGGCTTACAATAGGCGAAATGGAACGGACAGTTGAACTAGCGGAGGTGATAGGATTGACAAACCTGATCAAATAGATTTGTTCGAGAGAGCTTATTAAGCCAAAAAATAAATTTCTCCAAAAGGAAAGTTTGAA
>JAGTQL010000052.1 GCA_018396555.1 Candidatus Bathyarchaeota archaeon
TAAACCCAAAACATAACGAAGGCATGAGGTGAAGGAGCATAGAATGCTGGAACCTAATCTGCGACATGCTCACATACTACTACAACAACCTAAGGAGGTGAACCTTAAGTTGCCACGTCCCGCAAGTGTAAAAAGGTTTAAATAGTTTCCTCTGGATTAGATTTTAATGGGAAAAGATTTATCGGATAATTTGAAAGGTGTCAATGTATGAGTAGCGAGGTTAAAAGCGTTTTAACACCTACACTTTGGGCGGCTTTAGCAGTAGTTTCTGTTGTGATGAGCTTAATAGGCGTGCTTACGTCCCCATTTGCACCATCATGGACTTGGTCGATACTTATAGGATCATTCACGGCTCCCATGATAGTCCTCTTTATTGTTCTGCTGCTCGCAAAGGCTATGGGAAGAACAGTTTCGCAGCAAACGCTCGCATTACTTTATGCGGCCACAGCGATGTCTGTTGTATTCTGCTATAGCATGATACCTTATGGCATACTTCATAATGCTGCAGGTACCCGGCAATGGCAGTATGATTGGCATCCAAGCAATTGGGCTATTAAAGACCTCTGGGTTTTTGGGCCAATAGTAAGCGATCCCGCTGAAATAGTTCCGATAACTGAGGGACGTGCCCCGGTGCCATGGGATAGATGGTCACCATTTCTAGGGTGGTGGATAACTTACACGATATTCTGGCTACTCTTCTTCGTCGGCTGGATTGCTCTTCTGGAGGAGCGCTGGATACGCATAGAAAAATTGCCCTATCCAGCATCGCTAACTGGCACTCTGCAAATTCAAATGATTAGCCAAAAAGAGGATCCTAGACTTAAGTATTTCCTGCTGGGCTTTATTTTAGGGGCTTTGGTGATTCTACCGTTAGTTGCGGTGAACCTTAATCCGGCTATACCTGACATCTACGGTTGGTCTAAGGAACCATTCTTACCGTGGTTCGTAGGAACAATGGATTTCTCCAGATTACCGGTGGGAGCGGCGATTCCAGTAATAGCGTTTCTGCCAGTGAATCCAATGATATACGTGTTATTCTATCTGTTTCCAGCGAAGATTCTGTTTTCGATGTGGGTTTTCTCACTATTCGGTGTGCTAATACCCAGCCAAATAGCATTCTATATGGGGTACTATAGCGATCTCCCTACGATGGCTAATCGCTTCCATGCATTCATGAATGGGCTTCCCTTTAGATGGAATGGATGGTGGATAGGCTCGTTCATCGGGCTCATCCTAACATGGTTCTTCCTCAACATCTCCTACTTCAAAGGTCTATTCAAGAAGCCTTCGACAGAAATGGCTATTCCAGGCTTAGTTTCACTACTAATGATAATTGCCTCTACGGTAGTTCTTATAGCTCTGCTAATAGTTGCGGGCGTAAATCCAATCGGCGCGCTGATCATAATATTTACAATGTGGGTGTTATTCCTCTCTGCGGCAAGAGTATTCGGATTCTCAAGCTTGGTTGGAACAGCCTGGGGATTCCCAATAGACTGGTCGCACTACCCCTTCCTACTTAAACACCTCTACCTTCCAGATCCAGGTGCGAGAACGGCTGAGATGACCGCAACACTATGGCTAGGCAATAGATGGACTGGAGAGCTCATGGGTGAAAACAATACAAACTTCGGCATGGTATTCACAATACCATTCTGCTACAAGATCGGATACGACACTGGGACTCATCCAAGAGATATCACAAAAATAATTTTAACATCTGGCATACTCTCCGCCATAATAGGATACCCGGTCGGTCTATGGTTAAGCTACATCGCGGGTACAAACAATACTCGAATGGGCCTATTTGACTCCTGGTGGCACTGGGTCTTTGGGCAGCCCTGGGGTGACGTGGCAGACTTGGGAATATCTGAACCTCTATTGCCATATGTAGCCGCAGGCATAGTATTAACGATAATACTTAGCGTCCTTAACTTCAGATTTGTCTGGTGGCCGCTTGATCCCGCAGGTGTAGCCATGGCGCTAGGCGCATCCGGCACTGGATGGCTGCTTCCAGCGCTAATTGGCTGGGTCGCCAAGACCTTGGTGATCCGTGTCGGCGGGACAAAGCTCAACGACAGCGTCGCTATACCCATCGCAATCGGCTTCTTGGTAGGCTACTGGCTCCTTCTGTTTCTAGGCGGCTTAATAGCAATGATTCAATTCTTCATGCCGGCATAAACCTTTCATCTCCCTCCTCTTTTTATTTTTAAGAAAAAGATCTTCAGATAAAAGAAGGGAGATATTTTAAGTCAAGGTGATAAACTGGAAAAATTTATAAAGCCAATATAGTCTAATAATCTTGTCTCCCAATATTAATCCTTCATATAAGTTAAAGGTGCCATAAAGTGCTTAAAAAAATAGAGAAGAGGAGAAAGAGCATATTCTCTATTTTCGCTTTGCTGCTTTTTATAGGAGCTCAGTTTTCGTATTTATGTGCGCCAATTAATGCTTCTCAGCAGTCTTCATTTTCATATATCAGCGCAACCACTATTGGCCAAATAGACTTCTCAAATGTGCTAAAACATGTAGAGTTCTTCTCAAGTTTAGGATCTAGGGTAACTGGCTATGAGGGGTTCTATAGGGCCGCTGAATACATAAAGAACTATTGGAGTGATGTTCTAGGTCCTAATAATATTATAGAAGAAAAGTTTAGGATGGCAAGCCCGATTGTTAAAAAATATTCATTAAAAGTTGAAATTCCTAATGAAGGTATAATTAAAACCGAGGCTTATCCTCTTTGGCCAAATCATATAAATCCATGCCCTTATAAAAGCCCAGAAGATGGCGACCATCTAATATATATTGAGCAGGGGTTACTTGAAGACTTTAACGGAGCCAATGTGGAAGGGACCTTCGCCCTAATGGACTTTAACAATCGATGGTATTGGAAGAATGTTGCACTTTTTAATGGTAAAGGGGTCATCTTTCTCGAGCCTGAAGATACTATCGGCACCCAGGCCGTGCAGAAAGTCTTTAGCATTCCAATAAACTTTCCAAGACTGTATGTAACTGGAGAAGCAGCGTCGCTGCTGAAAGAGAACGTTTTGAGGTATGGTGAACTAAAAATATGGATAGACTCCCTAATGATCTGGAAAAATATGGAAGTAGCGAATATAATCGCTGTAATTAACGGAACAGATCCAAACCTAATGAATGAGGTCGCAATTATAGGCGCATATTACGATTCCTGGTCAATTGTACCGCAACTATCACCCGGCGCAACAGACTCTATGGGAGTAAGTTTCCTACTGGAATTGGCTCGCCTGCTTAAACTGAATCTTCCGAAAAGAACTGTTTGGCTCATTGCTTTCGCCGGGCATTATCAAGCCCTTGCAGGGGCTAGAGAGTTCGTGGAGGATCACTTTAGTGAACTGCGGGAGAAAATAAAAATGATGATTAGTTTGGATCTAGCTAGCGACAGCGATATAGTTGCTGCTTACGCTACTGGAGCGATGTATGGCTATAGCAGGCCGAGGGATCTTATACAGTATTATGAGGGATGGATGAGGCAAATCTCAGCGTGGGTTGGTGATGTTGAAAGAGAAACGAAAGAAGAGGCGCACTTCATCGATGGGGTCCGCTGGGTCAGACCTCCATGGATTACGAATTCCCCGCCTTTCGAGCCCTTCCTAAAATATTTTGAGGCTGAAGTTTTCACTGAAGCATGCTATGGCGGCGGACTCGGCTTTGTAACAACGAATACGTTCCGTAAATATCAATATACGCCCTTCGACACTTTCGCCAAGATTCAGCCAGAGAATTTACGAAGGCAAATAACCATATTATGGCCAGTAATCTACAACTCGGTGAACGTTGATTCAATTCCTTACCCGCTTTATCCGAGAAGGTTCGGTGCAGTTGATCACGGTTTAGTCGCCGTGACTCTGCAATTAGGTGTATATAATAAAACTACAAACATGTTTAATGATTATATTAATGAGAATGCCGTTATATTTGTTTCAGTCGGCCCAACTATGGGGTCAACCACATCTATAGTTGCAGTTGGTCTTCAACCCGCAGCTTATGTTGGTGCTTCGCAAAGCATTGTAGTCCAAGGAGTAACAGTCGGGCTATTCGCATCCTCACCGGCAATAAGCTCCGGAGGGGCAATAACCACAGCATCTTTGTCAACGCCGCTTGGCTTCACAGTTGTCCTAAAACCAGATGAAAATGGGCGGGTTGAACTTAAAGGTATCAAACCATTAACGGGAGTGGATGCCCAAGGGTACGTACTAGACCCTGAAACGGGCAAAATTATATGCGCAACAGATACAGGTCCCTTTGGAACCGGAATATTTAGGCTTGGCGGACTGTTTGGTCAACCAAGCTCAGCGGCGGCCCCAACGTTAACTCCCGGTTTAGGTGGAATAAGCTATCTGATGGAGGCGGGGGCATGGGCAAGGGCATTTAACGTCCAAGTTGCCCATGGACACAGATATATCCCGCTGTTTAATTCGTCGTCTGTTGCACTTTTAGGGTTCTTTGATCCTTTGCTTCTCACTGGACCGCAAAGCATCTCGGTTGAAATCTTAAACTTTATATCTCATAGCTACTTCGTCTGGAGGGACGTGCTGGCAACATGGCCGGAAGCGATGGTTTTTATGGAGCCTAACGTTCCAGCAGAGATAGTTGTGAGAAGCCAAGGTAAAATAATCGCTGTTCTAAACAATGCTACAGATCTAAATCCTGAAGGTCAAGGATACAAATTGTCCCGTGGAGAAATATTGGTTGTCACAGTTTTAGACGCAATTAAAAACATGTTCTATTTGACAAATTATAGGGGTGGTTTCTTAGAAAGTAAAATGTCTGTTAATCCCAAAATGCTACTTTTTTTGAATTTGATGCGGCAATACATGCAGTTGGCCGATGATGCCGATAAAGCGGGAGATAAAGGCAAATTCTACTCTTACAGTATAGCGGCTTGGCAATATGCGTTAAGCGCGTACGATGCATCTCTATTATTATTATATGATGTTGTTCAAACCGCATCCTTCTTCTTCTTTGTATGCGTAGCATTTATCATTTTTGTAACAAGATTTATCGGGAAAAAATTCACTGGCCTCAAACAGATATTGGTCATATTAACCCTCTTTGCCGCGGCAAACTTTGTTCTTAGCTTAATACACCCAGGCTATACAATATCATCAAATATTTGGATGCTGCTCAACGGGCTTTCGGTTATCTTTTATATTGTTTTATTGCTCTACGTAATTACCGACGAACTTAACTCAGCATTATCATCAGTAAGCGTTTCAATGTTAGGATTCCACCGCTCAGATATAGAGAGAGGAACGGTTCTAATCTCAGCGCTCTCGATGGGTATAGAAAACTTAAAGAAAAGACCTTTACGAACAATATTAAGCCTATCTACAATAGTCATAACTATCACAGCCATGACCCTTTTCACAACCATAGGTGTGATGGTTTTCTCATATACTAGGCCCCTCGGTATAGCACCTTATACAGGGATACTCCTGAAGCGCCCGCCACAGCAACTAGGCATGCCCATATCGGAAATATATGCAATATCTTTGCCAGATATAATGTCCGTCAATTTAACAAAGTTCTCAACAATGCCCAGAGCATGGATTTACCCATCTGGACAAAGCCTATTCTTATCTTGGGGCGGCAACGCATCCGGCATCAGGGGTATAATGGCAATAACCGTTGAGGAAGCTCAAATGTTGAAGGGTGCAATAAAACCTGGAAAAGGATTCACATTTGTACCTGAAATTAAATATTCAGTGTTAATGACCGAGTCTCTTGCTGCAAGACTAGGTCAAATGCTGGGTTATTCCATTGAACCGGGTAAAACAAAAATAAACATTTACGGCATCAACATGACTGTTGTTGGGGTTCTTGATAGAGATTTCGCAACAGCCATATTATCAAAAGATCTTGATCAAAACTCCATAGTAATGCCTGATCCCCTCTCGACCGGTTTAACTGGGATCTATTCACCCCTTGACCTAGATACCGTTATTATTGTCCCCTATAATTTCGCAATAGAATGCCTTAATGTTCAACCAAACGCCATTAGATTAAGCAGCGAATCCCCTCAATTAAATCTGGCATCTATTTTCGATAAATCCTTCAAAATGGCTTTAACATTTCCATTTGAGATTTCGTACGGCGTGGAGGACGATGTGGCTGGGGTCGTCACTAAAAGAGACATATATTCGCTTGGAGGGATGGAAAACCTGCTAATTCCGCTTTTGCTTTCATCACTGACCATTCTCTCAATGATGCTTAGCGCAGTATATGAGAGAAGACGAGAGATAGCTACCTTAAGCACGGTGGGCCTCTCACCTTCCCATATAGGCGCCATATTTATTATGGAGAGCGTTGCCTTAGCATTTTTGGGAAGTTTCTTAGGTTATGTTATGGGCGCGGGAGCAACATCGATACTGTGGAATTTAAAAATGTTTCCGCAATCCCTAGTTCCAAATGTTTCTTCAGGGGTTATAGTAATAGTTATGGGAATAATGATGCTTGCGACAATAATCTCCTCGATATATCCAATGATGAAGGCTTCAAGCCTAGCAACACCCTCATTAATGAGAAAATGGAGAATTGGAAGCAAACCAGTTGGCGATCAATGGAGCATAGAATTACCTTTCAACGCAACATCAGAGGAGGCTTCAGGGATTCTATGCTTCATCAGCGAATATTTTGAAGCTTTTGCCACAGAAAGAACAGGATTATTTATGCTTTTGAGTCCAGTGGAGCTAATTCAAAAAGAAAATGTACATGTATTAAAGGCCCATATTCAATTGTCTCCTTTCGATACAGGAATAATCCAAAATCTACATATCTTTGCTAAGCTGGTGAGCGCTGATACGTATGGCTTTGAAATATTAATAGAGAGGCTACACGGCGTAGAAAGCTTATGGACTACTGTGAATAGGGCCCTAATAGGAGAAATTAGAAAACAGTTCCTTATATGGAGAGCACTCTCACCTAAAGAAAAGAAATCCTATATTGAAAAAGCTATGACAAGGTGGATGAAGTAGTGGCTTACGGAAGCGTGAAGATTCAGGAAAAAGCGCTCACATGGCGAGTTACGCTGGCCTACTTGCTCGTTATAGCCATTATACAGCCAGCAATAGTCTACAATTGGCTGGTTAATGGGTTATGGGGTTTAGCCGGATTAAGCAGCTGGACAGTTATCCTTCTGTGGGCTGGATTAACTAGAAGACTAGGCTCTCCGCTAACTTCGAAAGAAATTTTCGCCATAAGGATGATAGATTCCGCTGGACTAATGTATACTGGATATTACTTTGCATATATTCTTCGCAATATGTATTTTGCAAATTCAGAAATAGCCAAACTTTTCGGTTTACAGCACAAGGTTCCTCCATTCTTCTCTCCTTTAGGAGAGGATTTTTTACGGATCTCCTTGCAAAGGACATTTTTTGATTCCTCCTGGACACCGCCTATTTTTATATGTATAGTTTTACCAGTTATTTTCTCAGCGGTCGCAAATTACGTGCTGGGATTAATAGCTTACAGCCTTTATGTTCGAGAAGAGAAACTGGTTTTTCCGTACGCCTCTTGGGATGCCAGAACAATGTTAGCCTTTGGAGAAAGAGACGTAAGCAAAATTAGAATAATCTCGTTGGCAATAGCTGGAGGGGCACTTTATGGCTTTATGACAAACGTCTTAACAACAATTTTCGGGCGTCCCCTAGTTCCGAGACTACTCATCGATTTTACCGGCATTCTTGAAAACGTCATGCCTGGAGGAGCATTTGCTTTCACTACGGATCTGCTGTCCTACGTGACAGGGTTCATTCTTCCCCTCAAATATACAGCTTTACAGTTGTTTTCCTCAGTATCTCTTTATGTTTTCGGAAACTATTATATGACAATAAATGATTTATGGCCTGAAGAATGCAAGTGGCAGCCTGGAAGGGGGATCCTATGGAACTTCAACATGTCAACGATATATTTCTGGAACAGTTTCACCATAGGCTGGGGCATAGCGGCAGCGGTTATACCGCTTATAGTAAGATATAAAACTGTTTTACGAGCTTTCGCAGGTATAAGGAGAGGGCTTTCGGGCTCCTCGGAGTCAAGTAAATGGCTTAACGCAAAATACCTTATACTAATTTATCTGGCAATCGCCGTAGCCTCGATATGCATCGTAAGGGTTCTTGTTCCGGAGTTTCCGCTATGGATCCTTCTACTGTTCACGATCGGCATGTCATTCATAATGACCCTGCTGCAAACGCACTCCGCCGGTATAATGATTGGAATAAACATCCCATATCTTAGAGAAACAATGATATACTTCAGTGGTTACAGAGAACTTGACATATGGTTTATCCCACCGGAAATGATGCTATACCTTGGGGGCTCAGGTATAACACAACAAGTTCTACAGGCTTCAATGCTAAATGTTAATCTAAAAGAATATACCAGAATCTATTTCCTACTTGTTGCGCTTGGGCTTACAGGAAGCTTCATTTTTGTCTCACTATTCTGGCGCTTATACCCGATACCTGGACATGCATATCCATACACCATATCAGCTTGGCCAGTTGAAGCCATGAACTTCTGGCGCTGGCAGTCTTGGCTTTGGACCGGCTACCTTTTCAGAAGGGAGTGGATGACAACTGGCTTCGGGCTTTCAACAGCCATCTATTTAGTGTCTGACTTCTTATTGCATGACGCTTCATTACCTATAGCTATGATAGGCGGAATGCTGACTCCGATAAACACAGCGCTAGCGCAATTTGCAGGCTCCTTAATATCGATGTTAGGTGCAAAATATATTGGGGAGAAATTCTGGAATGAAAACAGAGGTTTCATATTTATAGGTTTAGCTGTCGGCGATAGTTTAGTGTCGGCTTTTCTCCTAATAATGCAGTTAGTAAATAGGTCAATATGGCTAATGCCCTACTGAGCCAGAACCCAAATTTTCTAATCTAAAAGGTTTTTCTTATATCTTGTAATTTCTTAATTAATTCGTTAAATGCCAACCCCAATTCCTCCGGCATTAGATCCCTGGCTCTTCTGTAGTTGAAGGGTATGGAGTCAGCCACTTTAATAATTTCTTCTTTTGGAATGCCAACCTTAGTGAGGAATGGTGAGATAGCGTTTCGCAGCTTCTTATTTTTCTGGGTGAAAATCTCCCGTATAAAATCAAAGAATTCTTCTTCATTCTCCACATGAAACGGCATTCTTCTAGGTTTTAAATGTACAATCATTGAGTTAACTTCTGGTATGGGCCAAAAAGACTCTTTTGGAATAGCGTCTAATAGGTCAACTTCAGCATGACAATATACGGATACAGTGAGCCTTCCATAATCTTTTACACCAGCCGACGCTGCTAATCGCTTGGCAAATTCCTCTTGAAAGGCTAAAACTGCGCACTCAAACTTTCTCCTAAGAAGCCAGAATAACAGCGGAGATGAAATCGAGTAAGGCGGAACTGAAACAACCTTATTAAATTTAGGAACGTCCACCTTCAGTACGTCTCCCTTCAAAATGGTCACATTTTTATATTTGCGCAGTCTGTTAGTTAGAACTCTAATCAGCCTTGGATCTATCTCTATGGCTATAACTTGCTTAGCTATTTCAGCCAGGCGCTCTGTGAGAAATCCCAGCCCAGCTCCAATCTCTAGAACATAATCATCTTCGTTAATAGATGCATAGTTAATCATCTTATCTAAGGCTTTACCATCAACGAGGAAATTCTGGCCAAGCTTCCTTTTAGGATATATTTTATAAGCATATAAAATCCTTTTAGTCTCTTCAAGTAAGCCCATTTATCTCCTATTTTCCTAAGATGCCCTTGTAAAGAGCCTATACTTACTATCGCTTGAGAGCTCCTCTATAATTCTTTTAGTGATCAGCTTTGCTGGATTGGGAATGTTTACGCGTCTTTGAAGATCCTGGAAGCTTTCAAAAGGTTTTTTCTCACGTTCATCTATGATCTTCCACATATATTTTTTTCCAATGCCTGGTATAAGTTCTAGAGCATGCATTCTAGGTGTTATGGGCTTAGCTGTATTAAAGAAGTTCACAAAATACTTCTCCCTATTAAAAACTATTTTCTCAATAGTATTTTCAAGCTCCATTTTCGCATTGGCTGTTAGATCCTCATATTTCATTCTACCAACTATGTAAGATATTTCCCTTCGAGAGTTTTTTCCAATGTAAACTCTGTCCGCGAGTCTAAGCGCCACACCGCTCTTCACAACCGCCTCAAGTAGGGTGAAGTATTCCTCACCAACTAATTGAACAATAGCCCCTCCCTCACGTCTCATTCTTAAGCCTGGTTTTCCGTAAGGTAAATAGTCTATAACATAAGCGTACTCTTCATAGATTTGTTGAGAACTTTTCTCTCTGCGTTCCATTACATTCACATTCCTGCTCAATGTATAAAATAATAATTTAATTCTAAACTCTAAATCTTAGTATGCAGTTCTCATCGGGATCATTATGCTTATCCAGAAACTATTATTTCTAAGCAGGGGCTCAGAAATGGAGATGTTATCAAATGTATGCTTTCTGCTCCTCACAACTTATCACCAGATATTAAAACTTTATAGCCCCGACTGATTAATAACTTTTATCTTACTACTCATTTCTATATTTATTTAAAAGACTTAAAATTTTTTCCAGTTTAGAAGTTTCAACTATTTTTCGACCGCCAGCCAAAAAAACTCTTAATTCTTCTATGCTTTTAGGCATCGAGTTCACTATTTGGACAGCCTCCTCCTCATCTAGTGCACCCTCACTCTTTAACTCTTCCAAAAGTTTTTCGGCAGATTCAGAATCTAAATAAGACATTTTAGCTGCGTAATCAAGAGTTCTATACTGAAATTGATCTAGGTTTTCCCTACCTAGAGATTCTAAGATATCTTTGACTTGTGGAATAGTAACTGGTCGTGTTTTCAGTATTTTTCTTGGCATATTACCCCTCCATGAAGGGTTTTAGATGTTCCGGCCTAACAATTATCTCCTTTACAGAATCGCCTTGCGTAACGCTTATTTTATATGCCTTTCCTATTTTAGCGATTATTACGCCAATCTTACCATGATATCTGCGATGCGGCATGCCCTTATGTACGCTTGGATCCACATCTATGACGACTTTGTCTCCATGCCTATATTCATATAATAATCTACTTAGAGGGCTTTTCCCCCTTTCTCTAGGGCTTTTTCTTAGAAGCGCACGGGTTTTTCTTCGATATCCCTGCGATAATGGCATTGCATCACCTCTTAACCAGAACATTTAATACATCGAGTTCAACCGGTTCAGCGTTAACGTTAATTATTGAGAAAACGCTCGGGCTGGTCCTTCCTCCGTCTCCAGTAATTAGTTCTTTCACATATAGTCCTCCTTGACACTTAATCCTCATCTCTACAGTGTTCTTTGACATCCTCTTTATCTTGGTCTCATATATGTGTTTTTCTCGCAACCTATCTGACCTTCGATGTAACACCCTTGTAGGCGTATACTGACGTATAGTGGCGCCGGAAAGCTCCCTTTCAAGTTTAGTTATTTCCTCATCAGTTATATCCCTATCAAACCTTACAGTAACTCTGTAAATCTTTTGAGCGCTCTCCATTCCCTTAAGTTTCCTAACCATTTCCCTGCTTGAAAATCTAAGATTTAAAACCTCAACCTTTCCCTTAGCATACTCGTTTATAGCCCCCTCAAGATTTTTTATATCAATATTCCTCCTTTTAGGTCTCTTAACCTCAATGATGAAGGGTCTTCCGCGTCCAAGCATGCGAGCGTCCCTATCCTCACGTCCAGCGGCATGGAAAGATGTTTCCTCACCTAGGGTTGCTTCAAGCACTGGCTTCGCAATAAGCTCTTCAACAGATTCGGGATACATTTTCCCAGTCCAACCGCATATTTGACATCCTCTTCCTCGACATTTTCTGCAGATCCATTTTGATTGCGGCATATCTCGCACAAGCTTCCTGTATCTCCCGCTGATGAAAAGCGAGTTAACCTGCAATTCAATATCTTCAGTAAATGGGTTCACGAGGACGACTATTTGAGGCTTCATATAATTAGCATCTTTCTTAAGTCTCTGAGAAAGACCCTTTCCAATAACCCTGCTAAACTCATTCTTTATGCCTTCACCATACTGAACGCTGAATTCAGATTTAAATTCATCCTCACGTTCCTCAACCTCAAGTGGCAGCTTAATGCCAACTAAAAAACTTTCATACTCGTAATCCGCAAGCATATTAAGGATCTTTTCAACTATGGGCTGCAAGTTCTCGAAGCGTCCTCCACATAGGAAGCACTTCTTCTCCTCACCAACCCTCCTTTTCATTTTTCTAAGTAGGTCAGATGCCATCTTAAATGAACCATGTGAAGCTAGGATCTTAAGCGTCGCCACCCCTTTCTTTTTCATGTTTTTATCCCTTGATAGCGCAGCTTCATGGGCTCTCATGGCTAAAATTGTCTTTATTGCTTTA
>JAGTQL010000053.1 GCA_018396555.1 Candidatus Bathyarchaeota archaeon
AGGGATTAAAAAGCTGTGCAACAACAAGAGTGCCGCCGTACTTCGGCTGAGCAGGATCACTTGATTGTACATTAATAATCCTCAGGTTCATTGGCGCAACCAAAGCAAATAGAACGATTCCAACGAAAAGCATAGCCTTCAAACTTTTCTTATACATGCGTTTCCCCTCCGACTTATGTTTAAACTAAACGTACTTAAATTTTGCGATATTCTTAGTATTTAGTATTGATAAAAAAGATTTTCGGCTTCGACAGTTTCTGAAAAATATGAAGCATAAAAAAGTGCTCTTTTAAAATGGCTGTTAAAAACGAGAAAGCAGCATACATGATAAAATCCACTTCGGATAAAAAATCGTAAATATTAAATATTCTAAAAAGTGGAAAATAATAACGTGGTATCGGTATGGATCAAAGAAAACATTTAATTCCTTTAGAGCACACGCAACCTCCAGCTAATCAGTTAATCGACTATGGAAAAATGGAAGAAATAATTTCACAACTAGCAAATAGTCCCCGCGTCAAAGTTTTTGTTGAGGGACAATCGCATGCTAATAGAAAAATTTATTTAATCGCGATTGGAGATCCTCAAGCTATGTCATGTTTGGATTATCATAAAACTTTATCGAAGCAAATTTATGCTCCTATTGTTTCACATAAAACCCTTGAAAATGTTGAAATAACTGAGCCTGACCTCAGAAATAGTTTGAGTAAGTTAAAGGTTCCGGTGATTATACATTGTGAAACTTTTGGATTTGAGGCTTCTCACACCGAGGCGATTCTAAAGGTTGCAGAAATTCTAGCTACAAGCGATGATCCTTGGGTTAAAAAGGTATTAGAAAAATTGATTGTGCTATTGGTACCTATGATGAACCCAGATGGCAGAACATTGGCGATAGAACAATGGAAGAAGTATCCCTACTGTCCGGGCTGGGCTGGTGTGGGCAATTTATATGGTTTCTTACTTAACCGCGACTTCCACCGCCTTTCACAGCCTGAGACACAAACGGTTCATAAAATTTTCAACGAATGGAAACCTGTTGCCTCAATTGACACTCATGAAGATGTTGTTATACTTGGTGTTTCAAAACCAGAACTTTGCTGGGCTCCACCTTTTGCTAAACCGTATTACCCTGAACTAGATGCTAGAATTATATCCTTGATAGACCTCTTAGGAAAAGCCATCGTTGAAGAATGGAGAAACAAAGGTTATAACGTACTATATCATCCGACTGGAGAACATGGCTTCCTTGGGCTTTTTATGCTAGATGGGAGGTATGATTTACATTTTGATCTTCATGGGGTGCCTGTAGTTATAACAGAAAGCGCAAGAACCCTAGGCACTCAGACATGGGAAGATAGAATAGAACAGAAAGTTTCAGCTTGTATTGCTTTTCTTAGAGAGATAGCCGAAAATACAGAAACTTTTGTGGAAACTGCTTATCGGGTGAGGAGAGATAACTTAATACAGGGTTTAGAGGACGGATTACGTGCATTTATAATTCCTATAATAGACCAAGAAGATCCAGCATCTCTAAATGAATTGATAGACATCCTCTTTATGCATGAGATTATGGTCTATAAAGCTAATGAACCATATCCGGCCTATATAATTCCGCTAAGTCAGCCTGAGAGACCCATTATTAGAGCCTTATTACTATCTGAGAAATGGAATATATGGGCTCTTCCATATGCGATGGGTGTGAATGTACTTCGGTTCGATGCACTACCAGAAGAACAAAAAGAGGCTTTCATGAAAACTAACCTAATACGAGTGCTCAAAACTGAGCATCTCGTCGGAGGTGTAATCGGCGAAGAGAAACTACCCACCGCAGAAGCCTCATATGCTGTGCCCTATACGAACTTAGGAATAACTTTAATTAATAAGCTCCTAAGTCTTGGTCAACAAATTTACTGGATCTCTAAGCCATTTAACGCGAATGGAAAAATTTTTAAAGAAGGGACTTTCATTGTAAACGTTAATTTGCCAGGATTGATGAATGAAATTTTAAGGGATAAAGGACTTCAGGTATACAGACTTCCGTCAAATATTGTTTTTGAAGGCTATAAGATAAGATTTCCGCGCATAGCACTTTATATAGGCCAAGGAGTTGATGAAAGAAACATCGTATACAAGGCGGATACTTCTTGGGCTCTGGAAAAGCTAGGCTTCACGTACGTATCCATTACAGAAAACGAAATTAAAAATCGCGTCCTAAGGTACTTTGATGTTTTAGTGGTTCCTGGAGGAGATGCCAGGGAAATATTAAAAGGGTGGAGTGATGAAATTCAATGGAATAAGTATCCATGGCAACTGCCAGGTGAAAAAAAAAGGACTTAGAGACGAGGGTTAGCAGCAATTAAGGAGTTCATTGAAAAAGGCGGAGGTTACATAGGTATAAGTGCGGGCGGAGGTTCTCTTGCATGCAAGGAAGTAACGGGGCTGACTGATGTTAAAATTAAAGCTCATAGTTTAGGTCAAGCGAGGGTTTATCTTAAAATCAATAAACCTAAGCACCCACTGATGTTTGGTTTTATGGGATTTAAAGATGAAGAGGGAAAATGGCACGAAGGAATTATACCTGCTGTTTACTATAGTGAGCCGTTAATGCTAGAATTCGGGGGTCCTATATTTGAGGCATGTGAAAATGCGTTAGTGTTGGCTACATACCATGATGTTGATTATGAGCCTTGGACAAAATATCTTACTAATACAAAACCCCTGCAAGAGGATAATGCCGCCATCCTAACTTATGAGTTAGGAAGAGGGAGAATAATTTTATTCGGCGTAAATCCAGATTTTAGAGCATTCTGGACTCGCACCTTTAGGCTTCTTAGCAATGCCATATATTTCCAAATGGCAGAAGGCCCTGTGAAGACAAAAACCCTTTAAAGCCATGGTTAATTATCTCCATTTTTAAATGGTTTATAAGCTTAATGTTTTGGATTTAGAGAAAATTTAAATTGTTACGAATTAATTTTTTTAGGAGGTTTGGCATATGGAAATAGGGCTAAGTTTCACAGGTGCTCCTCACACAGTCGCGGAAAAAATCATATATGCGAAATACGCAGAAGAGAAAGGTTTCCATTCAATATGGATCGCAGAAGATTACTTTCTAAGGGACGCAATCTCTACGATTGGAAGTCTTGCCGTTACTACGAGCAGGTTGAAACTTGCGACAAGCGTTGTTAATCCGTATACAAGGCATCCCGCTCTAATAGCGATGACAATAGCAACTTTAGATGAATTATCAAATGGTAGAATTATACTCGGATTGGGAGCCGCAGATAAACATCATATAGAGCAAATGGGTTTGAAGTACGAGAGTCCGATTACTAAAATCAGGGAGAGCATAGAAGTTATTAGAAAACTTTTATCAGGCGAGATAACGTCTTATCAAGGTTCCGCAGTAAAAGTCAATAATATCCAGCTTGGCTCGATCCCTATTTTTGAGAGCTTTGGCTTTGACAGGTTTAGACCAGTACGCACCAAGGTGCCTATCTATATAGCGGCAATAGGTCCTAAAATGCTAGAGCTAGGAGGAGAGTTAGCTGATGGCGTCATTCTTCCTGTTTGTTGCTCGCCACATTTTGTTAAATATGCTATTGAAAATGTTAAGAGAGGCGCAGAGAAGGCTGGAAGATCTTTAGATGATGTGGACATATCGGCTCTCATAGCCTTCGCAGCAGCTTCAGATAGCAAGCAAGCTAAGGATGAAGTAAAAGGCTTGGTAGCGGCGCTTGTGTCATTCGGAACATCTTCTCTGTCAAACGAGGCTAACAAAAGGTTTATTGAGCCATTTTGCGAAGAGGATGTGAAGCCTATCAGAGAGATATTAAATAAAAAAGGTCTATTAGAAGCTGCAAAATGCATCTCCGACGAAATGGTAGACAATTTTGCTGTTGCTGGTTCTCCCGATGAATGTCTAAATAGACTTTGCGCATACGAGGCTGCAGGTCTGAAGTTAGCCTGTATATTTCCAATGGGAAAGGATGTAAATTTTGCCATAGATGTTGCAGCTAGCTATTTAAGCAGAAAGGCATGGTCTTGAGTTTTTAATTCGACCTCTTAAACTCCTAATTTTATGCGCGCCATTCCCGTGGTGTCCGAGTTAAAATTTCTGGTCCTTCCTCGGTTAGTACGAAGTCATCTTCCACAGCTAAATTTCCCCACTTTACCATCACTGCAGGCTCTAGGCAGAAGTACATTCCCTTTTCAAGTTTTACTTCCTCAGCATTTGACCCAAAATATGGCATCATATGTACCCCTATGCCGAGCCCGTGACCTAAAAATCCCCCAATTTGATATTTTCCTTTGGTAGCGTCTGAAAACCTTTTGCTGATAATATTGTACACCTCGTTATTTGTTATGCCCGGCTTTAGCGCTTTAATACATTCATTGTAAGCCTCCAAAAGAGAATCATAAATACTCCTCAACTCGTTAGGCGGATCGCCGACATACATTGTTCTTGAAAAATCTGAACGGTATCCACAATAAAGATTTCCGAAGTCTATCCTTACGAGTTCGTCTCTTCTTATGATTTTCTCTGAGGCATGAATATGCATCGGCCTTATACCTGAAAGGACAAATGGCATATATTCAACGTCTGCTCCGTAATCCATAAGTGTTTTAACAATAGCTCCCGCAATCTCCCTTTCTCTAACACCCTCTTTTATCATATCAAGGCCTACCTTCATTCCTATATCGGCTATTGCGCAAGAAACCCTGACAGCCTTAATTTCTTCAACATTTTTTATTAATCTAGCTTTTCTCAGAATCTCACTTGCACTCACTATGTTAGCATCTCGTATTTCCTTCGACAATGCATCTTTAAATATGAATGGCATTTCAGGGTCTACTGCTATTTTACCTTTACTTACTCCAAGATCTGTTACAACTTTTGCGCATATTTTATGCCAGTTCGTGATGTCAGCTGGTTGAAATACTTCTTTGCTGAATGGTAAAGTGTAAACATGTTTAAACCAATTTTTCTCGATAACATCATATCCCTCTAAAGCCAATATAATGGGTTCATCAGCGTCTCTCGACTGCACTGCCATGTGACTATACCTGAAAAACCATCCGAGCGTTAAAGGGATGCCTGTCAGCCATCTGAAATTATCCATGGAATTTATGATCACGCAGTCAACTCCACTTTCACTCATAACTTCCTTTAATCTTTTAACGTTTAGTTCCACGAGCTTTTTCCAATCTATATATTCGTCCAAGACATGCGGACGCACTTATCATACCTCACTTAATAGTTTTATTTTATAACTTTACTCTTTATAAATTTTAATTAAAATGCATAAAGATGACAGGCAACCCAATGTTCTGGCAAGATCTCCCTAAGCTCAGGTTCCTCTTTTGTACATTTTTCGTTTGCGTTAGGGCATCTTCCATGAAATTTGCAACCCATTTGATTATAAAAAATATCCCATTCACCAGGTATTCTAATTCTTTGTCTCTTAAAGCCGGGATCAGGAATAGGGACCGACGATAACAAAATCTTTGTATATGGATGCAATGGTTTATTTATAACGTCCTCGGTGTGACCTAATTCCCTAATTTTCCCTTGGTACATTATAGCTAGCCTATCACAGATATATCTTGCAATGGCAAGATCATGTGTTATAAAAATGTACGTCACATTCATGGTGCTTCTTAGTTTCATCATCAAATTTAGTATGCCTGCGCAAACTGACGTGTCAATCATTGAAACTGGCTCATCGGCGATAATAAATTTCGGCTTCAAAACTATTGCCCTTGCTATGGATGCCCTCTGCCTTTGCCCCCCACTTAACTCATGAGGGTAACGATTAAGGAACTCCTCAGGCGGGCTAAGTCCGACATTTTCAAGCGTTTCTTTAATTATTTTCGTTCTTTCTTGCTTGCTGGAACCTATACTATGTATAGCTAATGCCTCATATATGGAGTCATAAATTTTTAATCTAGGATCCAGCGACTCATAGGGATCTTGAAATATCATTTGAACTTTTCTTCGAAAATGCTTCAATTCTTTACCCTTTAAAGATGCTAAATCCGTCCCTTCAAAAATTATGCTTCCATATGTGGGTTTTTCTAGTAATGCCAACATCCTTCCAGTGGTGGTTTTCCCAGAGCCGCTTTCTCCTGCAAGTCCAAAAATCTCTCCTCGCATTATCTCAAAATTAATTTGGTCTACAGCCTTAATGGTAAATCCTTTTCCTCCACCTAGGAAAGACCATATCCCTTTTTTAATCATATAATGTTTGCTTAAATTATTTGCTTTCACTATAATTTCGATACTCATGTTAAACCTTCCAACATTGATTGAATTTTTCTTACATCAAGCTCCATTGCAAAGTGACAATGAGAATAGTGCCCTTTTTTGACTTCAAACTTTGGTGGTTCTTCAGCTTTACAAACCTTCTTTGCAATTGGGCATCTGGGGGCAAAACGGCAACCCGCAGGAGGGTTTAAAAGATTTGGAGGAGCACCTGGGAGTGATATCAACTTTTTAACTTCACCAACAATGGATGGATAAGAATAGAATAAGGATATAGTGTAGGGATGATATGGCGACTTAAAAATCGAGCGGACATCTGCTTGTTCCACGATCTTTCCACCGTACATAACGCAGATGCGTTCACATGTTTCTGCGATTACAGACGCGCTATGTGAAATGAAAATAATCGAAAGATTAAATTTCTCCTTTAATTCCAATATCAGTTGCATAATTTGATCTTGAACAACAACGTCTAAGGCGGTGGTAGGTTCATCGGCTATAATCAATTCGGGATTGCAGACCAGAGCCATCGCTATTATAACGCGTTGTTTCATACCACCGCTTAATTCGTGAGGGTAACTGTTCATTCTATCCGCAGATAAGCCTACTCTCTCAAATAACTCAACAGCTTTTTTCTTTGCTTCATCTTTGCGAACATTAACGTTAACTGTGAGTGCTTCCATGAGTTGGTCTCCAACTTTTTTAACGGGATCAAGAGCATTCATTGCGTTCTGAAAAATCATAGATATACGTTTCCAGCGAATTTTTCTAATATCCTCTGGGCACAAATTTAAAAGATCTGTTCCATCAAATAGTATTTCTCCACTCATAAATTTGGCTGTAGGAGGCAATAATTTTAAAAGTGATAATCCAACAGAACTCTTTCCACATCCAGATTCCCCAACTAACCCTAAGGTCGAACCACGTTCTAATTCAAATGAAATTCCATCAACCGCCCTGATCCATCCACCAAATGCTCTATAGTACATTTTTAGGTCTCTCACTTCTAATAGTACCATTTTCAACACTCACCTACTCTCACGCATTTTCGGATTTAATGTATTGTTTATCCCATCGCCAATAAGTGTAAATCCCAACGCCAATAAGGCGATCGCTAATCCTGGAAAAACGGTGTTCCACCAAGCTGAAGCGATATGAAGATGCCCCCAATACAAGATCTGCCCCCAGCTAACTTGAGTCGTATCTCCTAATCCTAGAAAACTTAAACCAGCCTCAGTTAAGATTGCATAAGCGATCTGAATGGTTATATTCGCTATGACAGGTTGAATACCATTGGGGATAATATGTTTAAACAATGTTCTTATGCCGCTCGCTCCCAGTCCAATAGAGGCTTGTACATAAGCCTTACTCTTCAATGATAATACTTGTGCTCTCATTATCCTTGCCAGATAAGGCCACATAGTTAAACCGACGACCGCCATTGAAAAGTATATGCTACTACCAAACATAGCTATTATTAAAATTAGAAGAAATATTGTGGGTATAACAAGAATAAATTCGTAAATTCTGGATAATAAATCGTCGAGCCATCCACCATAATACGCTGGAATTGCTCCTAAAATTATGCCTATTAGACCGGAAATAGTTGCCGCTCCTAAGCCAAAAATGAAGGACACCCTTGTCCCCCAAATTACTCTACTAAAAACATCTCTGCCAAGTTTATCGGTTCCAAATAAATTCTTTTGTGAGGGAGGAGACAGTGCTTGTGATACAAAAGACCATGGATCATAGGGTGTGATGAAAGGCGCTAATATGGCTATAAAAGCAAAAAACACAACTAATGCCAACCCGAAAACAGCCATTCTATCTCTCCTATATTCCAGCCAAAACATTCTTATTTTCGCCAACACCACTTTGCTAACGCCCTCCTTATCTATATTTAACCCTCGGATCTAGAAACGCATATACAATGTCAACAACAAGCGTAATCGATATAAAGACTATTGAACTGAATACGAAAATCCCCATTATCAAGGGATAATCGCGCATGTAAATAGCCTCGTACGTAGTTCTTCCAAGCCCAGGCCAGCCAAAAACTGTTTCGACAAGAACGGCTCCCGTTAGAAGGAAGCCAAGCAGCATCCCAGCGATGGTAACTGTTGGTAACAAAGCATTCCTTAGGGCATGTTTATATAGAACAGCATTCTCTTTTAGGCCCATAGCCTTAAAAGTCGTTATAAAATCTTCCCTCATTATTTCTATCACGCTGGCCCTGGCAGTGCGTATGAAAATGGGAACATCAGTTAAGAATAAGGTTAACGAAGGAAGAAAAAGATGCTGGAGCATATCCGTGACTGACCCTGCATACTCTCCAATTGGGCTAACCATTCCAGAGCTAGGAAATAACTTCAACCCGAAGGCAAATATTATTAGTAATATCAGGCCCAGCCAAAATACTGGGACAGAATATAAAATGGATGAAAATGTGCTTACGGTGGAGTCCAGCTTTGAGCCTGGTCTTTTAGCGAGATATGCCCCAATTAAAGTGCCTACAACAATCGAGGCACATGCAGAGGGTAGAATTAAAAGCAAAGTGGCTGGCACCCTTTCAAGGATAACCTCAGAAACAGGCTTATTGCGGAAAAAGGAGTACCCTAAGTCACCCCTAATTACTCCTGATAAGTATACTACCAACTGTTCCAATAAAGGTTTGTCAAGTCCCCACCTTTTTTTCATAGCCTCTATAACAACCGGATCTATGCCGGCAACACCGGAGCCTGCCATCATATAGCTAGTTGGATCGCCAGGCGCTATATGAAATATAACAAAATTGAAAACTATTATAGCAAAAATTAACGGGATCGCCTCGAGAATCCGTCTCGCAATGTATCTTCTTAGTCCATTCATTTTCCTTACCTTCCTCTACCAATTAAAAAATTTGTATACTACAATCACTAGTGTGCAATTTAAATTTTTCTTTTATTTGAATAAAACTTGTTTACATTAAATTTTCTGCTCCAACTATGCTTTCGGCTAATTAATTACGCCTTGCGCATGCGAATAGGTGAAGCCAACTTCAGGTATGGCGGTGTAACCGTTTCAAATATGGAAATAAACGCTTAAACCTAAACAACCTAAGGAAGGGCATCCAATAATTATGGGTCAACTTAAAGTAGCGGACAGCGTAAACATCCAGATAGGGTTGTACATGTATTGTAGTGAATACATGAAATATACTTAGCAAAATTCAGATTGCTCTCAGAGTTAAGAATTCTTTCAGCGTTCTTGCCCAGTATCTTCCGCTTGATTTCATCGGTGAATTTGGGCATTCCAAGTTCTTTAGAAAAAACTAGGGAACTTATTATCAAACGAAGGAAAAGATTACTTCTGAGAATATTGCATGGGCACCTAGTCCACCAGAAAAAAGTAACCCCCAAATTGCACAATACTCGGCTAAAAAAACAGAATTTTTTGCCAATCACGAGCGCGAGGAGCTATACTTTTACCGAAAGCGAGCTTAACGCAACAAGAGAAGAATATCTATAAATGCGGAAACGCAACGCTTAACAAACCACTTCATTTTATTTGGCGGAACAGACTATCGTCATGAATGCACGGTACTTTTCACGCTTGCTAAGCTTTATATATAGGAAACTTTTTTAATGATTTTTCAAGTTTGTAATGAGTCGGTGAGAGATACATGGATAAAAAAGCTGTACTCTTCGTTACGGTTATTCTGCTTGCTTTGGTTGCGCCAATGAACCTGAGGATTATTAATGTACAATCAAGTGATCCTGCTCAGCCGAAGTACGGCGGCACTCTTGTTGTTGCACAGCTTTTTAATCCCTACACTTGGACCCAGTGCCTGGAAATTGGAGGCGTGTGGTGGGCAAGCTTCGTGCTCTACGACAGAATCGTAGAATACGACTTTAACATGAGGATTTATCCTGGATTAGCCTATAAGTGGGAGATATCGCCTGATGGGTTAACATACACTTTCCACTTGTATCCGAATGTTACGTGGCATGATGGCGTTAAATTCACATCGGCCGACGTAAAATTCACCATAGAATACGTGCTAAACAATAATGGTTATGCTACAACTTACTACAAGAATATCGAGATCGTTCAATGCCCGGATGATTATACGGTGGTTATAACTTTGAGGGAACCTGATGCTCCATTCCTTTATAAGCTTGGAGCATGGACGGGCGGGACTCACATGATAGCTAAACATCTCTTTGAGGGCACGGACTTCCGTACAAACCCAGCCCACACAACCCATCCTATAGGAACAGGCCCCTTCAAATTCAAGGAATTCATATCAGGAGATCACTATACGTTAGTTGCAAATGAAAACTACTTCAAGGGCAGACCATACCTAGACGCGATCGTTTACAAGATAATCCCTGAAAGAGCTGTGTCAATGGCAGCACTCGAAGCCGGAGAAATACACCACATGTTGGATCCACCACCATTCAGCGAATTAGACAGATTAAAAGCTATGCCGCACCTTAGCACTCATGTTCGATTAGGCGGTGATGATTCAATGATACTATACTTCAAGTTGGATAGGGCGCCTTTTAATGATAAGAGGGTTAGGCAAGCAATTCTGTACGCCATCGACAGAAAACAAGTCGCCGATTTGGCCACCTTCGGATACGACAAACCAGCCTACGGACCATATGCCAATTGGACGGGAATTGACTGGGCATTTAATCCCAGAGCCATGTACCCAGAATACAACCCTGAAAAAGCAGAACAGCTGCTGGATGAAGCTGGATATCTAAGGGGACCGGACGGCATAAGATTCAAAACAACACTTGAAACCCTAACAATATTTCCAGAGATGGAGTCAACCATAATGATTGTTAAGGAGCAACTCAAAAAGGTAGGAATAGAAGTAGAGGCGAAAGTCCTAGAATATGCATTATTTGTGGATAAGGTAGTTTTCAAGCATGACTTTGATATGGCAATATGGGTCATATATTGCGTGCCTGATCCATATACTCTTGGACAAATAGCAGGTACTGTGCCGAATATTGGCGATCCACTCTATAACTTCATGAATTACAGTAATCCAAGGGTTGATGAACTTGTTCTCAAGGCTTTGGTCCCTTTATCTCGCGAGGAGCGGAAGCCCTATTACGATGAGATTCAGGAGATCCTTAGGGAAGATGTGCCATATATACTTCTAATCCAGTATGCATGGCCAATGGTTTGGAACAATCAGTTCCATGGCTTCTACTTTGAGGAGGACACCCTTGGTACAAGATTCGACTTTAGAAAGGTTTGGTGGGAGGGTGGATCGCCGCTTCCAACGCCCACACCTACGCCTGTAGGTCCGGCGCCAACGCCCACGCCTGCAGGTCCGGCGCCGACACCCACGCCGAAACCTGCCCCTGCCTTCCCAATAGAATTAATTGCAACGATAGCAATAATCGTAATAATAATCATAATAGCCTTAGCAATATTAATCAAAAAAAGAAAATAGCTCGCACAAAACAAATATAACTCACCAACTATTTTATATATACTGCAAGCATAAATGCCGAAAACTTATTACCAGTTAACGTGTTTTATACAATTTTCGCCTGCGGATGTGTCGCTTTAAATATTTATTTTAATGTTCGAAATAAGCAATGACGACATATTTTTTTACTTTGAAGAGGGCTGTTAGAGTTTTATTTATTGACAATACATGACGATTTCCGCGTGGCTTACTATTTCTATTGATAGCCATTCAATTTCGTTGCATTGGACTCCGCTGAAAACGTGCACTAAAGCTAAGCAATCTAAGCATGCATCCCTCCACTTTGGAAGAATGATGAATTCCATGTGAAAAACCGATAAAAAAACTTAATAAAGTATGTGAATTCTAAAAATGAACTTTGAATACATCGCCGACATGGATGACATTAAAGTCTCCAGAAAGCACAAATGATGTATAAACATCAAAAACAAGCTATAAATAGGCAACCTTAAATCAT
>JAGTQL010000054.1:0-171 GCA_018396555.1 Candidatus Bathyarchaeota archaeon
ATTTCCAGCACCTAAGGCTATGCTTAGAGGCATGGAGTGTTCATCCACACATACATGTATCTTCGAGCCTTTTCTATGCTTGAAGCCGTCGCATCCTATCATTTCCCCCTTTTTAGCCTCCACTGTTGAGCTATCAACGCATACCCTACTATGCTCCTCCATAGATGATAA
>JAGTQL010000054.1:191-3990 GCA_018396555.1 Candidatus Bathyarchaeota archaeon
ATACGCCTTCTCCCTGCCATCGCTTAAGCCTCCTCCAAGCAGCCTTATAGGAGCCGTAGCGGATAGGCATATCCATCCATCGGCATCCAGTAGTCAACACGCATAGAATGCCGTTTATTATCCCCCTATCATCAGCCCCAGGGCCTACCAACCCTAGCCTTAGGGGGAAGCAAAGGCCTAATAAACTCCCACTCACCATCAGAAAGCTCACGACTCCATACCAAAACATAATCAAGAAAGACTTAAATAGTTTTGAGATGAGTTCATTATGAAATATAATATTTTTGCAGCAGAAAGCGGGCAAGATGCTTAAAGGATCAAAATAAAGTAATGAGCATCAATAAAATTAAGAGGGGATCTTCCAAGCCCTCAGCGACGTTAGTAAAGGCGGGCAAGGTCGATCATGTTTCTAGGTTTTCAAAGATCCAAGAGAGATCCGGAGTCCTAATTCTTCCATCAAACTTTTCTGCAAGCGCATGGGCGATTAATGGTAGCGCTATGGTTGCATCACAATAGCATTGAACATTCACTCCCTCTTTAGCCTCCTTTCCCCAGCTTATAGCCTCCTCAAATGTGCATCCCGAGAGCCCGCCCCAGTGAGGCGCGTCTGTTGTTATCTGTATGGCATATTTATGCGGATGCGGCTCCCCATATTCCCCGGATTCCGTGATGCTCGCACCGATAGCTGTCAGCTGAATGAAGTCCTTTGGGACTCCTCCTCCCACGTATATCACTCCACTATTCTCAGCCCTTCTTTTTATCTCAACTATCTGCTCAAAATCCCTCATCTGATCGATCGTTACATGAAATTTCTCATTAATTCTTTTATTCACTAAGTATGCTATACCATACGCGCTATCAACTATCGCTGGGCAAAAAACAGGCACATTATTCTCGCGGGCTGTTGCCAAAATGCTTTTTATTCCAAGGCTTAAGAGGTGCTTCCCGAAAAGATGGAGAAACTCAGCGGATGAATATTTACGGTTAGGAGCAAGGTTCCTCATGAAGCTTGCTATCAAATTTTCCATCTGACGATACTCAAGCTCATCGGCGAAAACATCGTAGAACCTGTCTATTTTGTATTTAGCAAGCTCATCATCATTGACCATATGGTGTCCCTGCCAATAGGTTCCCCCCATGGCTTCCAGAATATCCTCTGATATGTTTGCGCCAGTTGAAACGATCACATCGATGAAGCGTTTCTCAATAAGCCAATTAATGATCTTCCACTGTCCTGTGGTGCTCATTGATCCAGCATAACCGAAAAATATTACCGCATCGTCTTTCAGCATTCTCTCCCAGACATCAACAACCTCCCCAAGTTTTCTTCCCTGAAAACCTGTTCCGGACATTTCTAGGAGGAGATCGGATATTTTCTTTGGCGCTTTAACCTCTACAGGCTTAAGTTTCCTCCTGAAGAATGGCGTCATCCTTTTCTCCTTAATCATAACCATCGTACTCCGCGATTCTTCTAATAGAATTATCAAAGCACTATTTAGACTTTAATGATAATGAATGCTAGAGGCTTTAGGGCTATGAAGTCTCGCCGCTCAGGATGCCCCAGAGTCTGAAGAGTTCATCGGTCATATATACGGTTCTAACGTTTTCCACTTTGCTATCTTTCCCATGGATCTCCACTAAATTGCCGTTAAACTCCTTAACTCTGCCAACAACTCTGACGGGAATATTGTTTTCATCAAGAATTTTGAGGGCTTTGGAAATCCTATCTGGCGGAATGGTCGCCACAAGGGTTCCGGAACTTATTAGCCTAAATGGATCTATGTTGAGGGCTGATGAAATTATTTTTGTCTCGCTGAAAATGGGTATTCTGTCCTCATAAACCTCTATTGTCTTTTTTGATGCGTATGCAACCTCGGATAAGCCGCCTATTAACCCAGCTTCGGTTGGGTCATGCATTGATGTGGCAAGTCTGTTCTCAGCTAGCAGCAGAGCTTCTTTGACGACGCTGACCATGCTGAGCAATTTTATTCCTCGGCTAATGGTCTCCTCATTTACACCTTTCTCCCTTAGCAGATTTGAAAGGTCGGTGCATATTACGGCTGTTCCTTCAATGCCAACGCCCTTGGTGACAACAACATGGTCGCCAGTCTTTGCGCCGGATGTTGTTATATAAAGGTCTTTGGTTGTTAACCCCATGGACACTGTGCCAGCTATCGGCCTTCTGATGCCGGCTGTTGTTTCGGTATGTCCGCCGACAACCATAACATCAAGCTCCCTTGCCGCCCTATCAACCTGAGCCATAATTTTATCTACGGTCGCCTCAATGTCGCCTTCGGGTAGAAAGAGCGACATTAGGAACCATCTTGGCCTAGCGCCCCTAACGGCAATATCATTTGAAACTATGTGGACAGCTAGCCACCCCAAAGATTCAACGGCACCTGTGATCGCATCGCTATGAACAACCAAAACCCTTCCATTCCCAAGATCAATTATGGCAGCATCCTCACCGACTGTGGGGCCGACAATAACGTTTGGATCTATCTTGCCCAGTCTTGGATAAACATATTTAAGCATCAAATTCAGAGGTAGCTTACCGACCAAAATTTTATTCCTCCAGCGCCTATAAAATTCTTCTCAAATGCATAAATAGGCTTCTCTCACCTAAAACTTTTAAACCGTTCCGGCTTCATCTCGCTTTAAAATTATTTAACATCAGACGTGAGATGCATTTATCCTTTTGAAAGACTGCATGAAGAGCCTTTTAAGGTTCTTTTTAAACGTAGCATATTGGGCGCTTAATTTTTTTGCATCATGTTTAGATACACCATACCTAACTATTTCCTTCTCAAAGCCTCTTCTGGTTTTCCAAATTTTCCAGTCAACCGTGAGCCATATCCACAGTAATCTAATTGAAAGGCTGAGGAGAAGAATAAAGCCATAAAAAAGGGTTGAGATTAAGCGTAGAGCTCCTTTAACCCTCAAATTTCTCCACCCTAATCTTTTTATTGCTGTTCAGTCCGCTCGCCAGCCTCTTTTTCAACCTCTTTCTCTTCAGCTTCTTTCTGAATCTTTTTCTCCTTTTCCATCCCAGGACCTAGCCTCTTCATTATTTCCCCTAAATTTGTAAATACTGAAATGTAGTTTTCAGTCATTTTTATAGCGGCATCATGCGGTATGCCAGCTTCAATAAGCCCCTTGTAAAATGCACCGGCAGCTTTACCCATCTCTCTACCCGCCTCTTCGGAGAAGACGCTTGCAATTATCCCTCTTATTAACGCTGGAACTTGGCTTGACAGAACGCTGAAAACCCCCTTCAGTTCTTCAACATCTTCACCCATTTAATTCACCTCCATTCTTCCTCATGCTAAATACTATCTGTTATCACATCAATTTAGTCTTTTGGATAAAAATGGCCGGATAACTGGTCACCGTCACAGATAAGGCGGGGGAAAATAGCCCGCTAAACATGTAAAGTGATGTTCCTTTTTTAATAGGGAAGGGATTTAAGCCGAAGATGAACTTTAATTCTCTTTTTCCTCATTGAAAAGAAATGCTACTATATTCTTATATTTTATATAGTCAAATATTATTAAGTCGGTTCCGGCTTCAATTAATCTTCTTCTTTTACGTGGGTTCAAGCCGCATCTCCTGACCTCATCCGATGCAACCCCCAGCGCTATGGCGTCTCTACTTTTCGCATTTCTAATTTCAACGGGTCCGTCTCCTACGACAAGCAGCTCGTCTCCTTTTAGGTTGTTCTCATCTAAGATTTTTTGTATTATTCTTTCCTTTGTATGTTCTTCTGTACGATCAAGCGCCCCGTAGATTCCCCCTCTAA
>JAGTQL010000054.1:4010-9587 GCA_018396555.1 Candidatus Bathyarchaeota archaeon
GCTGAGGCTTCCTTTAGGACATAATCGTGGTCTGTTCCGCTGGCTAAATACATAATTACCCCGCGTTTGTAAAGCTCTTCAAGAAAGCTTCTTGCCCCCATAATCATCATGTCGTCGGGCTTTATCTCTCCGCTCATCAGCCCTTTAATCCTACCTTCAATATAGGACAGCATTCTCTCATTGTATATCCGCTTATACTCGTATGGGCTTTTAGGCTCTTTAGCTATGCCATGTTTATGAACGGCTTCGGCAAGCCACTCCATCTGCTTTATAGTTAGCATTCCAGTAGAGTAATCAATGTATTCTCGAACTTCGGCTTCGATCTCTGGGGTTGGAGTTTTACCATCGCAGATCATTTCAATCATCGTAGAAGCCATCACGTTCTCCCATCCTTGCCTAATGACGGAAATTGTTCCATCAAAGTCTATTAACGCATACTTAATTCTGCCAAGTCGTGACTTAACGTTGGGGTTGATTACTTCTATCCATAGGCTCACGGCCACTCCTCTCCCCTAGATATTTCATCAAATTTGTCAAGAATCTCCTTTGGAGAAGCTGTTCCAGTAATATTTAACTTCTTAAGGATTACGCTGGCAGCTATATTGGCTATTATTCCAGCCTCATGCGGCCTGGCTCCAGCGGCCAGGCTTGCTCCAACAGCTGATATAAAAGTGTCGCCGGCTCCCACAGGGTCTATTGGAGGCTTTGTCGGTGCGGCAGGCAGATGGTGGTATTTGTCTCCATCTATCAGAAGCGCGCCTTCCTCGCTTAAAGTTATGTAAACTGGGCGATTAGCCCTTTTGAAAATCTCTCTCCCTACGTTTATTAGTTCATCCATTTCAACCTCTAAGGGATTTCTGGAAGGATTTATGGCTCTCACAGCCTCAATCTTGTTAGGTTTCAGAACCATGTTCTCAAAGAGCCCTATTCTTTCTCTAGAATCCGCGACGAAAATCTTTTCAGGATCTTCCCTCGCAAGATTCGTGAGAACACATCTGACACTTTCAGTTATTACCCCATTTCTGCCCATCTGATCCTCCACTATTACGGCGTCAACCATATCGATTACCGCTTTAATATTGTCCATAAGCTGCCCCTCAAGACTATTGGATAGTGGACTAAAGTTCATGAAATCAAGCCTCGCGTCTTCCTGCTGGGAATCAAAACCGCAGAGAATCGGCTTAATGTAGGCTGGTGTAATCCTCTCTGATGATTGAATTATATATTTGGTGATTACGCCCATATCCCGCAGCTTCTCTATTAATATCTGGCTGCGCCAATCCCTCCCAAGAACCGTAACAGCATAAACATTTTTTACACCTAAATCCTTTACATTCCATGTTATATTCCCGGATGCTCCTGGCGAATATGTCTCTTTAACTATTGGTCGAGTGTAGTGAGGGGTTTCGCGGGAAAGCTCCGAGCGGATCATGTCAGCATACCAGTAAACATCAAGAGCAAAGTCTCCGATAACCATGATGCTTAAGTCGTTAAAGGATTCAAGTATTTCTATAAGTCTAGAGCGCTTAAGCCCATTCATTCCCTAGTTCTCCTGCAGAGAGAAGCCTCAAGCATCTCACATATAGTGTGATAAACTATTGAGTGGAGTTCTTGTACGCGGCTTGTATCCAAAGCTGGAACTTTTACTGTAATATCGGATATTTCAGAGATTCTTCCTCCATCCTCGCCAGTCAACGCTATAACTGTTAGCCCCAAGGCTTTTGCCGTCACCGCGGCGTAGAACACGTTCTCAGCGTTTCCGCTTGTGCTTATGCCAAGTAAAACGTCTCCCCGCCTTGCAAGAACATATAGTTCTTGGGCGAAGTTCATATTTCTGGTTGGATTGTCATTCTCAACAGCGCTTGTAAGTGAGTGATTTGCTCCCAAAACTATTGTGCGTAGCCCTTCTTCAAGGCTATCGGCAATCAGCCTGCCGGATGGGAGATTGCTAAACTTTTCTTTTATGTAGTTTGGGATCGGCCTCTTCATTTTAAATGATTTTAGAAGCTCAGCTGAGATGTGCAATGCATCGGCAAAGCTTCCGCCATTACCGCAAATAAATAGAGACCCGCCTGTTTCGAAGCATCTATTTATGGCGCTGTAGGCTTTGATCATATCCCCCAGCATGTGTTTTAAGTTCGGATTTAACTCTGAAAATCTGCCGGCTATATCTTTCACCTCCGGATAGTTTTGCGCGATTTCTTCCAGCCGTGACTCTAACGAGTGTGCTGGCGATTCTCTTTCCGGTAAACTAAATATCGTCCCTCCAATCTTGCTTAAAATCATATGGTGGAGATTCGGAATAGTTATGACGTGATCCCCAGCTATATGAAAGCCGGCACCTCCGGTTGATGTAGGCCTCTGAACTATATTCTTCAGCGGGCGATAATAGTAATCTGGATCGTCTTTGCCTCTCCGACGCATATAATCGGTTATTGGCTTTAGATCAAAATTCGCCGCCGTGAAACTTCTCACTCTGAATCCTAGGTTTCTAGCGATTGATATCGCTTTAAGAAAGACTTCTGGACCTATGACTGCTGAACCAAAGTTTAGGAAGACCCCGCCCTCAAGGCGGCTCACGGTCTCCACAAAAATTCTGAAGTCTCTTCCACTCGCCTCGCCTAGAACTGCAAAGTTGCATTTTGGATGCTGATGAATTATGTCGGTTCCTAGGGCTATGTGAACTGTGAAAGGTATCCCAAGCTTGTAGGCGTGATATAAGATGCTGTACTCTTTAAATTTGAACTCTTCATTCTCAGTGATTATTCTTCCAAGCGATTCTCCGCATCCTAAGCCGTCATGAACGCCGCGCTGTATGGCCAAGTTCATTAAGCGACCAGTCTCATCCGCCATTCCGAAAGTTCCATCCTCAATGCTTGTGGCAACATCCTCGCTTGTCTCACCTATCAACGCTATTTCAAAGTCATGGATTCCCGCAGCGCCATTGGAGGCAATGTGGGTTATTAAGCCTCTCTTCATAAGGTCTATTATGATTAAAGATAAACCTGATTTAATCACGTGAGCGCCCATCATCCATATAACGTGAGCACCGCTTTTCCGCGCAGCAACTATTCTCTCCGCAACCTCATTTAAGTCGGGATTTTCAAAGGGCTTTGGAGGAGCTTCCGGGCTTAAAATATCCTTGAGCGTGATCAAATTTTTTCTCCGAGATATCGGATAGGTCTTGATCCTGGAGAAATCTAACATTTACATATAATCCTCCTAATCTCACATTTAAGATTACCAATAAAATATCTAAACTTAATTTATTATTTATTACTTAATTTAGGCACCTACGGTTAAGATGGGCTCTCCTAATAGATCTCTCAATTTTAAAATATGCGTGAACACTGCATTATAGAGTCTTCATCATTATGGATAAGAGAGACTTTTAATTTTACGTGATTGAAAAATCCTTCCCTCTACTTTTAAGGTTCATAATTCAAAAAATAGATACCATTTAACCCCCAAATATCTGTGAAAAATGGCGAGAAAAAGTACGCTAGAAGGATTAAATCTCGAAAAACCTGGAGAAACAATTGAATTTGGAGAAAAGCGAAACGTCACAAAAAACGACATAGATGAAATAAACCGGGAAATCGGCGAATTGGGAAAATGTTTCCTTTATGCAAGAGAAGGATATGAGGATGTTCCTTGATCATGGGTATAACTAGAAGGGTCTTATGGTTGATCAAGATTGTAGGGTGTGGGTTCATTATCCGCTGTTGGGTTCAAGGGTTGAAAGTCTGCAGGGAGGCTGAAGAGGACGCTAACCTTTACGTGAATGTTGCCAGTAACGAATTGGTTGTATGCAATAACGGTGAGCCTTTTCCACTTAGGAGAATATATCTTTAGAAGATATTCTTTACAATTTTCCAAATAAGCATGATTAATCTTAAATATATAAAAGGATTAGGTTATTGCAGCGAGTTAACAAATGGATTTTATCATGATCAAATGGGAGGTGAAGATCGTTAATGCTTAAGCAGTTTCTGTTCTGCTGGGAGAATATTCCCGGACAAGATGAAAATCGGCTGCTAAATCATCTTCAGAAATGTCTTAGGGTTGAGGGGGTCGCTGAGGGGAGGTTTGAGAAGATCGAAGATGGCAAAGTAATCACTGTATCTTTTAAAGATGTTCAGGTCATCTTAAGACTCGACGACGAAAACAGTAGGGTTGTATTAGAGACCCCGGATGGCAACATTTACGAGTATTCTCTGATTAGGCGCGAAGGCAAAAATTTAGTGTATGTGAAGGATCTTCTCTTTATTCTTAGGGAAATCGACATTGGTGATGAGAAAGGGTTTAAACGGCTTGCCAAAGCAATAATTGAAGAATCCTCTGAGACGCCTAAGAGAACGGCGGAGATACATCACTCAGAGGATGAGGATGACTCAGGCAAGGCAACCTCAATAATTCTAGAGATCGGCGATTTAGCTTTAACACCACTATTAGAGAGCCTAAAATCTGAAATCCCGGAGCAATATGTTTGGGATATGAAAACAGTGGTGAACATCCAGATTGAGAATCGACTTAAAATCGCTAAGATTCTAGAGAAGATGCTAGATGACAAGAGACTTTTACAAATACCGGATATTCCCATAGGTGTAGAGGAGAGCCCGCCGCCGCGGAGAGTCTGTGATGAAGCATACTTAATGTTAAGACATTTACTTGCGTTCGAGGAAGCGGAGGAGGAATTTTTAAACTCAGTTATGTTCCTCGGCATGTCGGATGAAGAAAAGGACGCGGAGATCGAAAGATTCAAATCAACGAAAAGATGGGTTGCCCTCTCTGAGCAGATCTGAAATATGAGGTTCTCAAGCAGGATACGTGGTAAAATTATGGTGTAAGGTATGGTGGAGCAGAAGGAGTACAGAGTATCTGATATTAAAGAAGAGTATGAAATCCGTAAGATAGTGATCGCTGAAGGATTAGAGTTCCATGAAAATGAAATACGTGAGGAATCTGAAAGAATCAAAGAAAAATATTCTGGAAAACCGGAGGAGAAATATGTGCAGAAGTATTATCTCCAATATTTGAAGCCGCCGCTCGATTATCTACGAGAGAAGCTTGGGGACAATTTTAAGATTGAGGAGAATCCGGGGCCAAGTGATGACTTGATTAGCTTTGAAAGCCTCAGAAAGGTGGGAAGGTACTGCAGCAAGGAGCAGAAGGTTAAGTTTGTAATTATGACGGTAGTTAGTAAGAAAGACTTTAAGAAGGCTCTAGAAACGGAGGGAACCCATGTAATATACGATGGGCATTCAAGGTACGGTAGAGGAGCATGCTTCGCCATCTATGAGGGGAAAGTTCCAGAAAAATACGAGCAATGGGAAAGAGGCATCACCGATGATGAGGGTTTATTCCGTTGTGGATATCAATATGTTCCTATACCGCTAGAAGACATTGAAAAGCACTCTTACACTTTTTCGCCAGTACCTGTTGAGAATGGTCCCTTACCATCTGAGAAAAATCATCCCTTCAGCCGGCATCCATATGCACGGCGAAAATTAAGCGAAATATCGCTTCCTGAGGACTTATCAAGGAGAATTTTCCCAATTCGCCGATTTCCCGGTT
>JAGTQL010000054.1:9594-11736 GCA_018396555.1 Candidatus Bathyarchaeota archaeon
CTACTATGGTCTAAAAAGGGAAGGAAAATGGCATATCATTTTAAATGCAGGTTGGAAAGACACCATCAACAGTCCATTTGATTTAGGGGCGACAGAACTTAAGTGCAGAGTCTTCTGTCTTTTTGGATGCAGTTCACGTCTTCACTTCTGGAATATTGTGAGGAGAAAAGAATATAAGGGATGGGAGAGACCTAAGCCTCCATCAGATAGATACGCCTACTTCACAACAGCTCCAGCAGACTCCAGACTAGTGCCGCTATGGCTTTATTATCTGCTGACCTACGACGAAAAAAACAATTTCAAGTCGTGGTTGGATAGCCTAGAATATGCTAAAAGGGAGACAAATAAAAAACTCAGGAGCATTAATGCTGGTTACGAAGTATATTAGGAGGTTATCTAGAACTATTCTTTCAACATAGGATTTTACCTATGGAATTTCGCTTCTAAAATAAGTCTTTTTCCATTAGATAGAAATGACTTCTTCACAAAAAATACAGCAGACACCGGATTAGGTCCACTGCGGCTTTATTATCTGCTCATCTACAAAGAAAAAATTAATTTATTTTTAAGAGATAGTATTTATGGGTTACTTAATTTGGGATCTAAGTTTAGCCTATACGCGGATTGGGCATGCGATATTGAGAAATCGGAAGGGAAAAAGATGCTTTATTTGCCAATCTTAGGATCAAAAAATATAATGATAGAAAATATTAGTATAGATGAATCATTAAGCATGATGATAAAAATACAAAGGAAAGATGGTGCTAGGGTCACTTCCACGAAGAGTGGACGGCAACAACCGAATGTAGGAGGCGTACAACAAAAAGAAAAGAAGGTTGAGGACATAGCGCCACTAGGAGTAACAGCGGTGGCCAAAGGAAAAGTTAGAATTGAAGGAGAGCACTCTCTCACCTTAATGGTAAAGGACTTCTTTGAAAGCCTTTACAACGAAGGCAAAGAAGGCAAGGTAAAATGGTTCGAGAACTGGAAAGAAAAGATACCGGGAAAAATAGTTTATGAAGGCCTTAAAAAAATATATGTGAAAAATGGCGAGGAAAAGGACGCTGCATATGGATTAGGTGAGGGAGATGAAATTAAGATTAGCATGTACTATAGCGATGATAAGAAAATGAACCCCATAGAATTCTTCAGCCTCCTATTCTGGCAGGAAGAATATGACCCAGTCTACCAAGCTGAATATGACAATAACGGTTTGAAAAAATTTGGGGGGGCTTGAGAACTATAAATTTGAAAGTTGGAGTGAGCCGAAGTCTCATCCGCTTATAAATAAGATGATGACAAGCAGGATGAATGGGAGCCCAGGGACACCTGAGGATGACGATTGGATGGGGCTGAGACCTCCCCTACGAACATATAAAAGGATTGAGTGGGAAGCAAAAAGGGAACTCTCCTTATATTTTAACAGATGGCAGCAACTGCCCAAAGATGAGGGAAAAAAGGGGAAAAGCTAAAGAAAGACAAAAAGTATGGCGATATAACAGACCGAATTAAAACTCCTAATATCGTGAAGTTTAAACCAGATGTCTCCAAATGTAATATTCTTGCAGGTGAACTAGCTTATAGAGCAGGATTCCGAACATTCGTCAAGGAATCAATGAAGAAAGGGAAACTTAAATTTTATAGTCCAAACGAACTTGTAAAGATTAAACCAAAGGGATTAAATCCCGAAAAACCTGAAAATAAAGAACCTAAAATTGAATTTGGAGAAAAGCGAAATGTCACAACAAAAAATGACATAGATGAAATAAACCGGGAAATCGGCGAATTGGGAAAATGCCTCCTTTACGCAAGAGAAGGATATAAAGGTCCCAGCCGATCATGGATTCAGCATGTTGTTATACTAAAGGAAATTAAGGAAATAAAAGACAAAATCGTTGAGGCAGCGGTAATCGATCAACATTTGCGGCTGGAGGACGGCTATATGCCTCGTCGTAAAGGCAATGTTCCTTACCTTGGATGCAGTGGACCCGATGGAAGGGTTTTCATAGAGCTTCTGCCAGGTGATGATCCAAAATAGGAATAAGCAACATATAAATCTGATCATAATTCTATCTTTAGGCATTTGAACTATGTAAAACAGATCAACTTTATGATCGCTCAGATATATAAAAAGGCATCTCT
>JAGTQL010000055.1:0-1561 GCA_018396555.1 Candidatus Bathyarchaeota archaeon
TCCCAGCCGGTTTATATAGCATTTTTAGTTTAAGCTTTGAGGATGTATACGGCATATTTGTGGCGGGGGCGGCGTACTCCTACATAGAAGACGCAGTAACCATTGCGGTTTCTTCATTGGTGGGGCCTAAAATATTATCCGCCTTTAAGGAAGTCTTAGGTTTGAGCGCTCTACTAAGCTAAGAGGACGCCCGGCTAACAGCGTTTTTTAACGCTTCTCGGATAATGTATCCCGCTTTATGAAGTATTGCGTCGCCGATTTCAGGGTCGATCTCCATGCTTGCCGTGCACGGATATGAGTGATGAGCAACAGCGACGACCTCCTCTATTTCCGACATCCTCTTACCTTTTATCTGTTGCGCAACATACCATGTTGACCCGCAGGGCGCGCTTCTAACAACATTAGCGTTAGATATGAACCCGCCTCTAACCTCAACCTCAACCTCAGGTTTGCCAATAGCGTAGCGCTTAACAAGATTCTCTATAACCGGCTGGTTAAATGGCTCAAGCGAGCAAAAGGGTTTTGGGAAAGCATATTCTATGCCGATTTCATCAAGTTTCTTCTTCATCTGCTCCCTAACGCCGGGTGGACACCACCGCTTATCCTCTATTGGCACTATAACCGCTTTGGCATTAGATTCCTGAGCCGCTTGAGGGATGGCCAAAAGTATGTCCGGGTGAAGAGCCACAGCTATCAGCACATCGCATTCCGGCATATTCTCAGGCAGGAAAATCCTAGGCTCCTCAATGAAGGCCGGTAAGTTTGCCGATACTCTGTGAACGTACTGTATGTCCCCAGCGAAGGAGCCGTATTTTAGCCTACAGCGCCCGCACAATAAACCGCACGCCTTACAGAAGCCGTCTGCGTTACATAAGTTCCCTATAACACGCTTAGCAAATGGATCCTGATAAATGAAGCATATATGCAATTTTTCGCCGTCCTAAAGGGGGATGAAGAACCCTTAGCAGTGATCCCTCAAAAGTTTTTCCTTAAGATCTTTTATAGCTATTATGGCGGGGGATGAAGGTGAATAATCTATTGGCGCTATACGGGTAATCCCGGACTTAACAACGTTTCTGTCGAAGGGAACCGTGTGGTAGAGGCTGAAGCCAGCCTCCTCAAGAACTTTTCTAATATATTCCTCATCTTCCTTATCCGCAATTTTGTTTCCAATAAAAACAGTTTCTTTTATCCCTATCTCCCGGGCCAGCCGCTCTATTCTCAGAGCCGTTTCTATTGAAGGGGCGTTTGGCTCAGCAACACATAGCATCATGTCGAACCCTCTTGCTGTAGCCCTACCGAGATGCTCAAGCCCAGCCTCCATATCCATTATCACAGCATCTTCCCTCCTTAAGGTTAGATGCCTAATTAACACACTAAGTAGGGAGTTTGCCGGGCATGTGCATCCAGATCCGCCTGAACGCACTGTTCCCATCAGAAGGAATATTACACCGTCAGGACCTACAACGCCGTATTTTTCAGCAATATCATCAACGGTTGGCGTTAAACTAAAGAAAATATTCCATGCTGAACCGGGAGATAGGGATAAAAGAAACTGTTT
>JAGTQL010000055.1:1577-9401 GCA_018396555.1 Candidatus Bathyarchaeota archaeon
GCTATAGGCGTCAATCTTGAGGAAACTTCGAATGAAACCCCAAGCGCATAGGAAAGGTTCATCGCTGGATCAGCGTCAACGGCGAGCACACGGTAACCTTCACGTGCAAGAAGACGGGCAAGAGTCCCAGCGATTAGGGTTTTACCAACACCTCCCTTACCAGCAACTGCAATCTTCAATTTTCTTCTAATCCTCCCTTCATCATTTTTTAGTGCTGGAAAACGCGGCTTACAAGGTCCGTTCTTCTCCTATTGCTTATGTTCCACAATAGTTTGGCCGCCTCCCTAGGGGTGCTGAAGACTTCGGTTCTTCCATCAGATCGTTTTCTAGCAACCTTAATGCAGTCATCGACTATGCAGCTCAGAACGCATGCCGCGCAATAGACGCATAGGTCCTCAATTACATTCACTCGTCCATAACCCCAATATAAAGCGTTTGTTGGGCAGGCCTTTATGCAGAGCTTACACTCTATTCCCTGGCATATTCTATGGTTAATTTCAATCTTCCCATGCTCAAAGAACTCTTTAACACCAATCGACTCTAAGATTCCGGCTCTCTTCTCCCTCTTCCTTTTTGATTCCTTGAAGAGCATTTGGAAAATATCTATGCTTCCAGACCCGCTCATGATGTTCATCCCAAAGGCGACCGGTAGCCTCCCAGCAGCCTAGGCACCTCAGCCGTCATCAATATCCAGCCCTAGTCATTATCTCCCTAACCGATTTATAGGCCGGTGAATCATGCTGGATTTCAAGGAGCGACTTCCCGGAAATTATAAACTTTTCAACATTCTCATCAAATGCTATTTTGCCCAAGTATTTTAAGTTGAGTTTCCCCTCAACTTCGCTGTTTAAGCCGTTTGGAAAGCGGAAGCCGCCGACAACGTAGAAGTTCTCGAATTTTATATCAACTTCTCTCGCTATTCTGTAGGCTCTTAAAACATGATCGAAGGATTTCTTGGATGGATCAATAAGGTCGAAAATGTCGTTCACCTTTGATGTTATCCTCCTATTCAAGTGTTCTAATCCGGCCGGTGAGTCAATAATGATGTACGTGTAATTCTTTGTCAGTCTCTCTAAGGCTCCCTTCAATGCTTCATTTGGCAAGCAATAGCAGCCTTCAACCCACTTTGGCCCTATAGCGATCAAATCGAAATGTTCGCCCTCGTAAAGCCCCTTCTCCCAAATCTTACTCTCCATCCTTTCAGAAGGCGGGATGCCAACGGTTGTTCCACCGCTTACCATGAATGTTTCAACTATAAGTTCGGAAACGGTTTTTATCCCCGCATCCTCTAAGCTTATGCCTAAAGCGTCGGCTAGATTCTGGTCGGGGTCAGCGTCGATTAAAAGAAGCGGCGTTCTGCCAAGCTCGATGAAATATTTGGTCATAAGCGCTACAAAACTTGTTTTTCCAGTTCCACCTCTACCCATTGAAACAATTAATCTCATTTTTTCTTCTCCAAAAAGATAATGGGCGATGGGAAAAATTAAGCGTTACATTTCCCTCGGCGGCCACTTCTCCTTTAGGAAAGCCGGTATGCCGGATGAATCCCTTGGACCGACTATAACCCGCCAGCCGCTTAGCTCTTCAATTTCTCCGCTTAGCCTGGCGGCTAAACCGGGGATAATTAAGTGCCTATGTTTAACCTTCTCTTCTATGCCGGATTTTTTGATGGCATCCGTAACCACCTGCGCAGTCAATATTCTTCCGGCGACTGAACTCTCAACGCTTATTCCGCCTGTGTCAATAACTACTAGGTAGCAGTCTATATTTGCGGATTTAATGTCCGACTCAACCGTAAAATATGTCAATGCGTAGTTTGTTGTGAACATGACCGGTGAGAACTCGGTGGGGTTGCCGAAAACTTTCAATCCAGGCTCAACTGAAACTGGCTTTCTCGGGTCAGTGTATAGGTTGAATCTTAATATGACGTTTGGCAGGAGAACCCATCCCTCAAGACTATGCATTATCAGTAAATCCGCATATCTGGTCATTAGCATAGCTGCCAAGCAGGCCTCCTTCCACTGAAGAACCTCTTTTGGAGAGCCCTTCTTAAGCCAAACGGTCATTGGAACGCCGATAAGCGGGAAGCCGAGTAATTCGTCTCCTTCCTTACATGCGCTTCTCCTAATCATTGTGAAATTATTTATTGTTTCAGACAGCCCATCTTCAGGGAATGTTCCGGGATCTAGGAGAAGATCTTCAACGCCGAATCCCAGGAGGGTATTAGTTAAGGATCTCAGTAGGCTTATGTCATTCGGGGCGAAAACAGCTAGGGGGCAATTATACATGAGCGCTAGCTCAGCCATTTTCCTCCAGTTACTCTCAGTAGCCGCATAAATTAACGGTCGCCTCTCGTAGACTGATTCCAGAGATGCCTTCATAACGTCCGGATTAAATGTGCATAATGTTAGCGGCAGATTAGTTGCTTTGGCAACTTTTTCCACTGTGGACTTAAATTTATCCGGATCGTTTGATGTTGATCTAATGGCGATCATGTCTAACCTGAGGATTCTCCCAATATAACTATATGAAAACTCTTCGACCTTCTTGATGCGCTCTAGAACTTCGCTTTCGGCCATTTCATCCGTCACGTCGATTGCTATTGGTGCCGGATTATAGTATGTGAATTCATGCCTATACATGACTAGTTTACCCCCAACTTTAACTGCATTTTCGCCAGCGCCTATGGCAACCTCCTTAACCGCTGGAGCCAGAAGATCCTTAAGTCTCACATATGCCTCCTTATACTCGCTTTCCTCCAAGAGTGGCGTGCACAAGTCTATTGAGACTTCCCTATTAACAACTCTAGTTGCAAACGCCATGCAGTTTTTCTCGCCGCATTTGCCGCAGTTTGTTCTTGGAAGACGCATATAAATGTCTAGGGGGCTTAGCTCTCTAACACCTTTTTTCTCTTCTCTCTCAGCCAAGGCCTAACACCTCCATATGGCAGCCTATACTTTAACGGTGATCCAATCGGCTATCTCCCTGGAGTTAGCCCTCCCCTGACTAAGCAGGCTTTGAACGACCTCTTTAACGGTGTGAATCGCTGCTGGATGCATCATCATGAACATATCAACGCCGGCAAGCATCAATGTTAAAGTGGTGATTGTCTCCCATAATGGTCCCCTGAGCTCCCTAGGCTCCCATTCTGGACCGATCTTCATCCAAGCTTCCCTAGCGGCCCAAGCGTTCGTCGAGCCGGATGATGTTGGATGCTGAAGCTCCACGTCTCCTCCTAAAGCGAGGAGCCTAGCCCTCTCATGAATTGAGAATGAATACTCTATGCCGTAGCCTAGGGCTGCGGTTGTCAAATCCATCACAATGCTGTCTCGAGGCAGAAACTCGTAGAGCCTTCGGTTGAGCTCCTTAGCTCTATTAAGATCCATCGCTGTGAATGCTAAAACAACGTGACCGTGCTCCCTGGCAGCCTTAGCGACATCATCCAAAACGCCGGCTTCAACCATGTCGAGAGTCACTGAGCTGAGCATAACTCTTTCCCCATGAGCAGCTTCAGCGATCCTCCTGAAGACTTCAGCGTCTTTCTTCGGGTCGCCGCATCCGCCAACAATAACCGGGATGTCAACCGCCTGAAGAACATCCTCAATCGTTTTTGCAGCCTTATTCGGTGGAGTGTTCTTAATTAGCGGATCTGTGCTGATTAAATGCACCGTAATCATATCGGCGCCAAACTTGTCAACAGCAAGCCTAGCCCAAGCCGCCGGGTCGCCAATAACCTCCTGAACATGCATTTTCAGGGCTCTCGGTAAACTAATCTCCATATCAAAAACATCAACTGATATTGCCGGCGGGTTTGGCAGAACCCCCTCGAAAAGATAGAAGGACGGAATCGCTTCTCCTCCAATCTTAACAACTTTACCCCTTGAACCGCCTTCAGACCTGGTTGCTCCAAGTTTAACCTCAACGATTCCCCCGGGATACTTTTGAGTCAGAGGCTTATATTCCGCCTTTAATATCTCAACAGGCTTTTCCGGTACAGCCTTAGGCGGCGCCACCGCCGCTGCTGGAGCAGCTGGCTGAACCGGCATCGGCGCCGGAACAACCGTTGGAATCCATATTTCAAGCTCCTCAGCGTTTATCTCAACATCTTCAAGAGTTATTTCACCAAGTTTACTAAGCAGATCTAGCAGCCTAGGGCCCACCTTAATTGTGGCTCCGGAGCCTTCGCTGTTCTTTTCATCTTTCTCCTTTCCACTCATTTTCTATCACTTCTCCTTATTTCTAACTATTTTAATTTCCTTTGCGTGGATCTTAACGTTCTTAAGGACTATCTTGAAGCCGCCGGCTACGCCGGTGATTGTTGGCACAGTTATCTCCGTTGTAGGCATAGCCGCGGGCGGTGTTACGGCCACTTCAACCTTCTCCTCTTCAGGTGGTTTTTCAACTATTTCCGCTTTAGCCGCCTCCTCCCATCGTTTAACTATTGGATGCCCCCTTGCAATCAGGAACTGCTTGAGCTCCTCAATGTTTTTCACGTTGTTTTCAGTGGCTATTTTATCAGCGAGATGTTTAGGTATAAAGTCCTTCACCCTATCTATAACTGCTTGCGGAACCCAAATTATTCGCTCCCAGCCGCCGTCCGCCTGAAGAAACTTCGGTGAGCGCATGTACTCAATGGATATTCCGTGGAACCCATCTATCTGCCTGCCCCCGGCTGTTGAATCGGCTATTGTTGAGAATGAGATCCCGATCGGCGTGTTTTCAGTGAAGCCCCTGTGAACTATGCCGAACCCATCAACTTCCGGTATATAGAAGGCCACGGCTTCAAAGCATCCGCATGACGTATGCGGATAACCGAAGGCGGTGTAAAGCCAAACCCTTTTTATCTCCCCACCGGACTTAAGTTTTACAGCTTCATTGACATCAGTCCACTCGCCTTTCACAGGATCTGTGCATTCGCCCTTGTTAATTCTGAATATCGGCCCCTTCGGATCGACTCTAGCCGCGGCTCTTCCATCAAACCAGCTTATGGCGCCACAGTTTGAGTATCTTTGAGGCGTGATTACGCAAACATGGGTTGGTGCAAATGATTGGCAGAGCGTACAGCCGTAGAATGCGTCGGCTTCTTCATCTGTAAGCCCCCTTGCTCTTGCATCCCGTTTCTCGTATGTCTCCATAGCCTCCTTGAATTTCTCCTTAACCTTCTCCGGGTCGGTTATGAACGTTATCTGGATCTTTTCTATTATTGGGAGTTCGCTTTTAAACAACCTATATAGAACTTTCCCTATGTACGTGAAGGAGTTTAAGCCCTTATCGAATGATCTCTTGCTTATCCTTATCCAGATGTCGTATCTCTGGTTCAGGTGCATAACACCCTCGATGTAATTTATGTATTCATGTATTCGCCGCTCTATTACGCCCTCCAACTCCTCCTCGATCTCTTTGCCGGCGACCTCAACATATATCCCAAACGGATAGGATTTCTTTTCCAAATCGTTAAGATCTGGGCCGATTATGGTTATTTTTCCATCCTCAACCTCATCCATCCCTCGAGCTTTAACAAGTTCGAATTTATATTCAACTCTAGGTCCGCCGAACTCGGCATATGCGTCAGGCCACCTTATTCTTTCGCCCTCATATACTATGCCCACATCTACCGGTATGTCTGAAAACATAGACATTTCATTTCACCTCCAATCCTTCGATCAACACTTCAAGGTTCTTCCCCCAGTCACTTAGTGACATGTTTGGGAGGGACCATGATGCGTGAGGTTGATAATGCATATCTATTGAAACTGTTTTAATTTGTGGTGAAAAATGCTTTAAGCCGGACAGAATAAGCCAGCTAACATAATATGTGAAGCCGATAAATATTGCAAGGTCATGCGCGCCTTTGCCCTCAATTCCTGTCCATTCTGGATCAGCAAGCCTATTCGCTATGTCGACAAGCGGCATACCTACAACCCTGCTGAAGCCCCTCTTAATAAACTCGCTTTGTATGCTTGGTGTGGATACTATGGGGATCCCAGCCCTTTCGCTGATGCGGATAATATATTCTATGAGCAGCCCATTTTCCAGCTGAGCCTCAGCGGCCTTATGCCCAACAACCATGATTGGATTCTTAGAACGCTTTATTAGCGACACAACGATTTGAGGGTTAGTTATAGCCAGCGCCTTCTTTGGACCGGGTATCTCCGCAGTCTGCCAAGGTTCAACCGCTACGCCCATATTCTCATCCACCTCTCTTCCTAACGAGCCTCGGTAATAACGTTGGATCCGGTATAATATTTTCTTTCCAGCCCTTGTCCTCGAGGATTTTGATTATTTCATCCCGCATTGTTATTGGAACATCTGCTAGCGTGCGCACAAGCAGGTGGACGTCATCCGGGATGACCCCGAAGAGCCGCTTGCTTAAGTCTATGTAATGCGTTAATTTTATCGCTCTGCCCTTTGTAGTATCATTTGGCCTCATACAGAGCTTTGCGATCATAACCATGGCTTCCTCCTTTGTTTCAGCGCCGTAGAACAAGTGCTCAGGAGCCGGGCCAACATAGACTTTATCGCCTGTTCTTGCGTCGTAAACGTACCAGTCTTCAGGCTTATCCTTTCTGCCCAGCAGCATTCGCCTATACTTAAGCCCGTGAGGGCCAACGATGACTGGAACTCCTAGACGCCAGAACCCGCTTGCTATCGCCGCTGCCTTCTGAGACATTGCCCCCCATGCAACGCCTACCGCCCCAACTCTATTGAGGATGTAATCGGCTATCTCCTCGTAGTTGCCACGCAGTCTGCGCTTGGCGAATATGCTTGCTATCTTGATGGCTGCTCCGGCGATATGTGAATTTGCAACGCATGAGCCAACGTTCACGAGTCCGCCGGCGTCAAATCTTCCCGAAAAAATCTCGTAGGGACTCTTTCCCTCCTCATCTTTATACATGGCTATTGACATTGCAGCGCATCCAGAGGACACGACGATATAGCGTCTCCTGGCAAACTCCATAGCCATTTCAGCCACTTCATTGCCACCTTTAGGGTAGTTTGCGCATCCAACGAAAGCCACGACACCGGGGATCTCGCCTAGAACGATTGGCCCACCAACCTCCCTTATTTCAACATCCTGTATTGCGCCTCTGCCCACACGGATCTTATATTTCTCCTCCTTAACCCTCTTCTCAGCGGCTTTAACTATGAAGCTATGTATTTGAAGGCCTACTGGGCATGCGCTTTCACATCTTGCGCAGCCGATGCATTCATCATATAGGTTTGCAAGCGGCTCAAGATTTCCGTTCGATGCTTCTGCAAGCGCTTCAGGTATTGGCAGGTCGTTGGGGCATGCTCTTCTACATTCATTACATTTCCGGCATCTCTTTGCATCCTCAATTATGCCGCTGGTGTCAGGTATAGCCTTAAACTTCATCCGCTTAGGAGCAGCAAGCAGGGTGGTTTTGACGGCTACTTCGCCAACCTTAGCGGGATCAAGGATGAGAGCTCCTGGAGAAGCTCCCGACACAAGATCATGCACTATTTTGTCGACGTCATCCTTCGTCCTATCCGGTAAGCCTAGACAGTTAACATCACTTGTGGCGATAACTGGAGCCTTAATCTTCTGGGCTTCAACCAATGTGTCGGCGCGAATGCACTGCTCGTCGACAACGATCACATCCGGTATGCCGCTTCTAATGAACCTGAGCTGCCACGATATTGGACCAACTATTTTTGCCCTTGGATTATAACGTGTAATTTCATGCGCAGTGCAGCATAAGCCGGTTACTTCAACGCCGCCATATAATCCATTCTCCATGAGGTAGTTAACTATCTCTGCGGCTGAGGGAACATTATGCCCAACAACCAGTATAACAGGTTTAG
>JAGTQL010000055.1:9412-11273 GCA_018396555.1 Candidatus Bathyarchaeota archaeon
ACTCCGAAGCCTATCTCCGCAAGGGGCGCTTCAGGGTCAGCCTTCGGAAATCCCAGCGCTGATATCTGCGCTATATCAGCCACCTCCATGCCAACATGGTCGATCATGCCGGCATGGAAGACTTTTGACTCAAAATCTATGCTGCTCTCCTCCTGGCCTGTGTGGGTGGCTGATAGAAGACGTGTAAGCTCACGTTCAACATAGTTTAAAACATCCTCCAGGTCGCCTAATGTTTTAGGCTTTACACCGCAGACTAGACGCGTCACCGGGGCCTCAACCTCAACGTTTAAACCGCCGACGTTTATCGGGTGATCACGCCCAAACTTTTCTATCAAGTGGTCGACAAGGTGCCTTGCGTGGGATATGTGCGTTGCTGCGCCTATGCAGCATGCCAATAGAACAATGCGTGACTGCTGTCCAGCCATATTTAATCCGCATGCCCCCCGTTTATCGCCTGTTAAGTCGCATTTACCGAAGGTGCAGAGGCAACATACGTCACAGAATGGCATATAAAATGGTTTGTAACGCTGCAAAACCTTCAGGTCCCATTCCCTTAGATCAGTTATTGATGGAAACGCTGTTGGCCCGGCTTCCTCAACCCATTCCTCGCTAATTAGCTTGCCGATGGAGATTTCAAGGTTCTTTAGTAAGCCGATGTCGCTTTTTAGCTCCCCGATTTTGATGCGTAAATTTTTTTCTTCACCCAAATTGGTACAATCCCCAATTTAATATTGTGGATTATTGAAAAGAGGATAAACTGATATTTCTCTTTATCGTTTAGAAAGTAAATACCTTAAGAATCCCGTTGCGGACGAAAAATTTATCTTTTCTGGCGCCGCACAATCAGTCGATAGAAAAATTGACTAAACCTAGGGTTGGAAGATTTTTAACAGCATTTTTATATGCTGCTGGTTCGTTTATACTGATTGTTGTAGCTATCTCTATTATCTGGTACTTTCTCACCGCAGAACTCCCAACGCATTCAGATGTCTTCTGGAAGGGTGTTCAATGCGGCATGCTTGGAGTATTATTCCTCATTTTTCTTGCCTTCGGACTGTTCCTTCTTTACCGCGTAACAGCACGATCGCTTAAACAACAATAACCCCTAAGGAGCATGACCAACGTGGAGTAGGGTTACCTTTACTTATTTGCTTATATTTTTAATCTGCGAATTGGTCAGCCTCCTTATGTCTGATGGGCTTATTTCTAGGAGCATGTTTACGTCGCCTCCGCCACCGATAACTCTATCGAATTGTAAAACTTTCTCATCGATTATTGTTCTTATAGTCCTTTCATGTCCAACCGGTGGGACAGCTCCAACATTGTATCCGGTGAACCTCTTAACCTCCTCCGGGGTCGCTCTCCTAACGTTTTTTGCGTTACATGCAGCCGCCAGCTTAGCCTCATCAACCCTCTTATCGCCAGTAACTATTGCCAGCACGGGGAGGCCGGCGTCATCGACAAAGAGTAAGCTCTTAATTATTCTCTCGCGGCTTACGCCAAGCTGTTTAGCAGCGGCATCCACAGTCATCGTATGCTCCTCAAACCTAAGGAAAACCGCATTAACCCCTATACTCTCAAGACGCTTCTTCAGGGACTCGGAGGAGAAAGATTCACATGACATACCAGTGAACCTCGCATATAACCAATAAATTTTTTAACGCACATAAATATTTAATACGCAACAAAATCTGTAAAAGATGAGAAAACATTAAATTATATTTGAGGAAAATTATCTTTAAGAAAAAACAACGAACGCCTCGGTGGCCTAGTTCGGTTAGGGCACCGCCTTGGTAAGGCGGGAGTCGCGGGTTCAAAGCCCGCCCGAGGCTCCAAACTAAAGGTGTAAGAGCGGTTGAAT
>JAGTQL010000057.1:0-7415 GCA_018396555.1 Candidatus Bathyarchaeota archaeon
AGGCGCTTTATAGCTGTTGATGAGACATGCGTTAAGGCTAACGGCTTAGAATATTATGTTTTCTCAGCCTTAGACGTTGATAGGGATGAGGTTGTGTGCATGAGGGTCTACCCGTCAAGAAATATGCTTGCGGCTGAATCATTCTTCAGGCGGGTTCTAAAGCTATGCGATGGAAGACAGGAGTTCATAGTTGACAGGGCTCCATGGCTGAGGGAAGCGTTAATCCATCTTGGACTGGAATATTATCATCAAGCCTTCGGCGGGAGAAGCCCTGGCGGAATCGGCGTTCCCATCGCTGAAGCAGAGGACAAGAGCATTCTTCAACAACATAACAGTAAACCTAAGACATAACCCACACCTAAGATGGAGGAGGAGCATAGAATGCTGGAACCTACTCTGCGACATGTTCACATACTACTACAACAACCTAAGGAGGTGAACCTTAAGTTGCCACGTCCCATGTTGCAATGGAAAAATAAATATAGATGTAAATGAATTACATTCATAGACATTATAACTGGAGGTTATTATTTTTGATAATAACAGGATTAATGCTTAAAAAAATGAGGATGGAATCTGGATTAACTCAAAGTCAATTAGCTAAACTGGTCGGGGTTTCGCAGGCTCATATAGCAAAGATAGAGAGCGGAAAGGTTGACCCTAGATTATCCACAGTTAACAAAATACTGCAAATATTAACTAGTGGGCATGGGAAAAAATGTGGTGAAATAATGACCCCAGAGGTGATCACAACAACGCCAAAGGAGAAAATACGGAATGTCAGCGAAATAATGGTGAAGTATGGGATTTCACAAATACCTGTTGTTGAGAGGGGTAAAGTTGTAGGTATGGTGACTGAAGAGGGAATTGTACGGAATCTAAGCCCGAACATAGCTGATGAGGTGGTTGAGAAAATCATGGAGCCGCCCCTTCCGACGGTACCGGAAGATACCGAAATCAACGTAGTAAGACCTCTCCTAGAGCTACATCCGGGTGTTCTAGTGGCAAGAAAAGGTGAATTGGTTGGAATAATAACTCGCTCAGATCTGCTTAAAGTTATATAAAATATCGAAGAACATGTTCAGTGCATTAAATTGAATTGTTAAATAACCTGGCGATTTGAATCCAACTATGGAATTTTAACTCTAAAGTCTTCTTTAATTACATTTAACACAACATTTGTAACTGTTCGTTTCACGTATGGCATAGATAAAACTTTTTTAACAAACGAATTCAAGCCGTATCTGTCTTTAAACCTGGCGATTACTGCTATGTCGAAATCTCCGGTTATATCGTAAACTGAAACAACATTGTCCATCTTTGCAACATCATTTTCAACATCCACTAAGCGGGCTCCTTCAGCTTGGATAAGTATTATCGCCGTTATTCCATATCCAATTTTCGCCGGATCAACAAGCGCTGAATAGCCTTTTAAAACACCCATCTTCTCGAGGTTCTTAATGCGATTATATGCTGTTCCAACAGAGATTCCAAGCGTCTGAGCAATCTTATTAAAACTCATACGTGAATCATCCTGTAATAGTTTAATTATTTCAAGATCGATCTCATCAATTTTCTCTATTTGCATTAACGCTTCCACCCACTCTGAACGTTTATTCAAATATTTTTCTTTTATTTAAAAATTATTCAAGATAGACGAAACATTTATATGCAAGCATGTAAATAAAAAGCAAATTATTGAAAAGATGGGTGAAACATCATTTGACTTGCAACGAATCATTTGAAGAATCCATTAAAAAAGCGATTGAAATTCTGAAAGATAACAGGGTTCGATGGGTACACTCCTCATTTGTCGATATAAGAGGCTTAATGCAGGACATAGTTATCCCAGCAAAGGAATTTATTGACGGGGACGCTTTCACATCCGGTTTAGGCTTTGACGGTTCATCTGTGAGGGGATTCAAATCCATTGAGGAATCGGACATGGTTTTAATGCCTGATCCGAAAACATTGGCTGTGCTACCTTGGACCAGTGGTGAAGAACAGAAGAGCGCTATTGTCCTAGGTGATGTTTGCGAAGCTTATGGAAGCAGAGAACCCTCTGAGGTTGACCCTAGAGGCTATGTCGCTAAAAAAGCTGCTGAATACGCAGCTGAGATGGGTTACATCACCTATATCGCCCCAGAACTGGAGCACTTCATATTTTCTTTAATTGATCCAACAAAACTTGTTTGGGACCTTTGGGTCAGCCCAAACAGCGGTAAAGGAGATTCTTGGGGTGCCCCGAGGGTAATGCCTCAATCGCCTGAAATATCAAGCGGCGGCTATGTTCTTAGACCCAGGGAAGCCTATGGAAAGCCTCCGCCTGAAGATACTACGGCTGAGTATAGAAATGAAGTTTCCACAATCCTTGAGGACTACTTCGGATTTAAGATTGAGAAGCATCATCATGAGACCGCTACAGCCGGACAGGTTGAAATAGACTTTCAATATGGTCAGTTAATTGAAACCGCTGACAGAACAATATATTACAAGTTTGTAGCTAAGAATGTCGCTAAAAAATATGGTTTAATAGCAACCTTCATGCCTAAACCCATATATCTTGATAACGCCAGTGGAATGCACACTCACATATCACTATGGAGAGATAGCATGAACGCCATGTATGATGAAGGCGATGAATACGCTGAGATGAGCCAAACTGGAAGATATTTCATCGGAGGCCTACTTGAACATGCTAGGGCTTTAACCGCGATTTGCTGTCCAACGGTAAACTCATATAAAAGGCTTGTTCCCGGATTTGAAGCGCCGATACACATTGTTTGGTCCCGTCGAAACAGATCAGCGCTGATAAGAATCCCGGTCTATTATAGGGGACCGCAATATGCATCCTATAAACGTGTCGAGTATCGAGGCGCGGATCCCTCATGCAATCCTTACTTAGCATTCTCATGCCTCTTAATGGCTGGGCTTGATGGTATAAAAAAGAAGATTGAACCCGGAGACCCGGTTGATGAAGATATCTACAAGATGCCTGAAGAAAGAAAGAGATATCTGGGCATAAAGGAACTGCCGACAACATTAAAAGAGGCAATTGATGAAATGAAAAGCGACGAAGTGATCCATCGAACCCTTGGAAGCCACATATTTGATGCATTCATAGAGTACAAGATGGATGAGTGGCGCCAATATTGCCTATATGTAACCCCTTGGGAGATAATGAAGTATGTAGATTACTGATTTAAAGCCGCATGGTTGGGTTATAATGGCTAGGAATGAGATGGAGGTGAATGAATGAGAGCATACATATTTATTGAAACTAAGCCTGGAACATCATTAGAAGTTGCTAAAAGAATAAAAAATAAGGTTAAGGAAGTAGTTCAGGCTGACGCCATATATGGGAGGTTTGATGTAATAGCAATTATTGAGGTGCCTGATTTAGAGAGCGTAAAGGAGATACTGTATAACATTATTGAGAAGGACCCTGATATCATACACACTGAAACTTCTTTAGTCTTAAGCATAACCTGAAGGGTTAAAATGAAATTTGAGGTTTCGTGAAGATGAGTGCAAGCAGAGATTTGCGGAGAAAAGTTTTAAGGGCCTTCGTTCTCATCAAAATGAAGCCTGGAACATCGGAAGAGATCGTTAGATCCAGGCGTATAAAGGGAGTTAAAATGGCCAACTCAGTTCTTGGAAGATATGATGCTGTTGTCGTTATAGAGGCAAGCAGCCTTGAGGAGCTGCAGAAGATAATTTATGAGATGGTTGAGCAGCATCCGAACGTTGTGCGCACCGAGACATTAATCTCAATATTTCATCCACCCTTAACCTCACCGTAATGAGTTTACATTATTGGGGGAAATGTTTGTATGAGTTGGCGATATTCAGGATCAGACGAGAAAAAAGATTTCGAAAATATTTATTTCAAACTATCACTGAGGACGGATCCAATAATAGATGATACAACACTTAGAGATGGTGTACAAATGCCGGGTTTGGCAGTATCGCCTGAGGATTCGGCTGAAATAGCCCGTCTCTTAGATGAGATCGGGGTTGAACGTATAGAGCTACATCATTATCAGAAGACCGATAAAGAAGCAGTTAGGCTCATCAAAAAGATGGGATTAAATGCTCGTATAGCAGGCTGGTGCAGGGCTGTTAAGGAAGATATCGACGATGCGATAGATTGCGGCTTTGAAGAAGTCGGCATTTCCCATCCAGTGTCATATATACATTTTAGGGCAAAATGGCCGGGAAAAAGTCCCGATGATCTTCTGAATAGAGTTGTTGAAGTTGTTGAGTATGCCGCTCAAGACCATGGCTTAAGAGTCTTTGTTCACGGCGAGGACAGCACGAGGGCGGATTGGGAGTTTGAGAAGAAATTTATTAATGCCGTTGCGGAAGCTGGGGCTGAATGCTATAGGATATGCGACACTGTCGGCATCGGACTGTCAGATGTTAACTCGCCCCTGCCAAACGGCATTCCAGCGAAGATTAAAGCTATAAGATATGAAACGAAAATAAGGGACGTAGAAATCCATGCGCATGATGACTTTGGAAACGCTGTTGAAAACACTATTGCAGCCGCTAGGGCTGCCTCTGGGATATGGGATAGAATCTATCTTAGCACGACCTTCCTCGGCATAGGTGAAAGGGCGGGAAACGCTGAAACGGAAAAAGTTTTGATGAACCTTTACATGCATTACGGCATCAGAAAATTTGAGGGAAAAACGAGCAAACTAACCTATCTAGCTGACTTCATAGGTCGGGCGACTGGTTACATTGTTCCACCTAACAAGGCCATAGTTGGCGCCTACGCTTTCGCCCACGAATCCGGCATTCATACGCACGGCGTCCTAAATGATCCAGCCACATATGAGCCCTATCCGCCTGAACTTGTAGGGAACATCAGAAGGCTAACAATAGGGAAGCACTCAGGTAAAGCAATAATAAGACATAAAATTATGGAGGTTACGGGTAAAGAGCCTAGTGCGGAAACTCTCATGAAAATTATGGAAGAAATTAAGTGTCTCTATGAATCTGGAAGAAAAGCGTCTTTGCGAGAGGAAGAATTCAGAAGAATACTTCAGAAAGCCGGTTTGATAAAGTAATCAGCCTAAATCATTTTAGGCGATCTCCTTAAATTTCATGGTCGCCTCCACCATGTTCCTAAGTTTTCTAATCGCAACCTCGTAACCTTTCTCTTTGGAACCTTCAACAATAAGGTTTCTGAAGCCGCAGTCCGGCGTAAAGATTAAACAATCGCCGTAATTTCTAAATTTATTCATTAAATCCAGAATTTCTTGAGGGCTCTCGACGTATGGATTTTTGCTTGATATGCAGCCGACTGAAAGGATTTTTTCACCCTCTTTTAAATGTTTAGGATTGAAAACGTCTAGGTTTTCAGGAGTATCATGAAATTCATGGCTCAAAAAGTCCATGGTGGTCTTTAGTAGGAGACCCGCCAATTTTGGTGATATTTTGCCGCAAACATGTATTCCAACAGGAATTTCTCCGCATTTCTCTCTTAAAGCATTAAATATTCTTATTACATCTTCTTCTCCGTACTTGAAAGGTATTTTTTTCCCAACGATCACACTTAAGATAGGTTCATCGATGGAAATCATGCTTGCCTCTTTTGAGGCAACGCTGCAACTTTCGGATATTATTTGAGCAAGATAATCTATTAGCTTAATATTCGATATGGCTGTGTTAAAGGGGGCCGTTCCCAATCCTATTTCTATATAAGATGCCAATGTGAATGGACCAGTTATAGATGCTTTAACATTCATCTTCAAATTCTTTTCTTTTAGATATTTCATAGTCCACTGAAACGGCTCCAGCCCAAGAGGTGGCTGAATGCTTAATCCTATTTCTGAACTGCTAAGCGTATACCTTCCTCTCTTTACTGTTATTCCACAATGCTGCTTAACTAAATCATCCAAGAATTGCTTACCCATATCAGTTAACTGGGGATAAACTGGAAAGTCTATTCGTAATTTAATTAAATCCTTTAAGCATCGTTCCCTGTTTGATTCCGAATCATCAAGAGGAAAGCTTCCAATTGTAGATGTGAAAAAACCTCTTAACTTCACTTTTCACTCCCAACGCTAGTTTTGCATTAAGGAATTTGATTAAAAACGCTCTTATATTCTTGACGAAGGATATCTCGAACGTTAAGTGTTCTCTAAAATTTCCTGATATATTCTTCAAGGTCCTCCGCAGCATTGAAGTCTCTTGATAAATCAAGAATTAAATATGCAGCGTGGGAGTTAAAGTAAGGTGCTCCCTTCCTAGAAAACAGGGTTAAAATTTTGCCGCCATGGTTGAATTTATACCCGTATTGTGCTGCCTCATGTCCTCTTATTAGGAACTTAACTTTTAAGATTTCTAGGAATCTCAATGTTAAATCTTCACCGAAAAGGTATCCGGCGCCACGTGGAGATGGATATTTACCGTTAATATCATCTAATGGGTCGCTCCATAATATTTCTTCCAAATGTCTCTCAAATGGATGCTTTTCATACGCGAAAGCTAAATCATCTAGATTACTTGCATCGCTGGGTACGCCGCCATGGAGCATTATAAGTTTTCCCTCTACAATTACAGCGGTATAAAAGCGCCTGAACAATTTACTTAGTTCTGTATAAACGGTTAGCCAGTCGGAACCAAACTTTCTCCTTAAGTGGTGAGGCAGATCATGCGGGTGGGCAAGTAAATCCTCGGGTCCCTCATGGTTACCCTGAAGAAGGATAATTTTTTCAGGAAATATTCTTTTAAGGGTTAAAATTACGTAGTAAACTTCTGGAGAATATGCTCCTCTATCGCCATAATCTCCAAGGAAAATCAAGCGAATATTATTTCTTCGAGATGCCCTCTCTAAAAACTCCGTTTCGAAAAGTATATGCTTTAGGCTTAGAAGATCGCCATGTATATCCCCTACAATAATTGTTTCTCCATTCGGGGGCATATGTATAAGTCTACCAGTAATTCTTAAATTACCTACATTGTTTTCCTCCATTGACAATATATGATTAACTTGGGCAATGAGATTCAGAAAATCATGGAATTTAACTTTTAATGACCTATCGAATAAATCGTCTAAATTCATCATTCATGGCTCCGGATGCAGTTGCAAACATAAACCTCTTATCACTAAATTATTAATCCTTGCAAATAAGCGCTTTCCCAATAGCTCCAGACTGCTTTGCAATTAAACCTTATAATCTGAGGATCCTAAAATTTTAATTAACTTAAACTATTAAGTAAATTGCTAAGGAAGGAAAAAATAGGGTGAAGTAGATGCAATTTCAGAAGATTAGTTTTGAGGAAAGTTTAGGGAAATTTGTCATTAAACCACGCATATGTGTTGGATGTGGATCTTGCGTCGCAGTATGTCCCTTCAATTGTCTTGAGTATGCTGCTAATGGACCTAAGATTATAAGGTTTAA
>JAGTQL010000057.1:7427-11039 GCA_018396555.1 Candidatus Bathyarchaeota archaeon
TATATGCTCCCAAATTTGCCCTAGATTCAATTTTTCAATGCAGCTTTCAGAGCGTTTTGTTTTTGGCAGAGAGCGAGCTGCTAACGAGGAATTCGGCATATACAAACGCATGGTTATAGCGCAAACAACAAATGACGATGTGATGAAGGTCTGTCAAGACGGAGGCGTTGTAACTTCTCTCTTATCATTTGCGCTTGAAAATGGACTTGTGAACGGCGCCGTAACATCTGGTGAAAGTTCTAATGAGCCATTAAAGGCCGTTCCTAAGCTTGCTCTCTCCAGAGATGAGGCGCTTCATTACGCTGGAACAAGATATACTTATTCACCGAACATGCTTGCCTTAAGGGACGCTGTTCTAAAAAAGATTGGGAAAGTGATTTTTGTTGGAACTCCATGTCAGATTCACGCTGTCAGGAAGATTCAGATGTTGCCGCTGAGGAAATATTCTGATGTGTTAGGCGTTTCAATAGGTTTATTCTGCAGCGAATCTTTCATCTATGAAGGGCTTGTTAATAAGTTTCTTCAAGAAAAGATGCATATTACACCTAGTGAAATCTCAAGGATGAATATAAAGGGTAAATTGATTTTAAAGATGAGAAATGGTGAAGTTAAGACGGCATCGCTTAAGGATATTAAGGAATATGCATGCGGATTCTGTGCTACATGCCCAGATTTTTCCGCAGAATTGGCGGATATTTCCGCTGGTGGGTTAGGGCTTGAAGGCTGGACCCTCACAATTATACGCACAGAGAGAGGTGAGGAGTTATTTAAGAAGGCTGAAGCAGCGGGCGCAATCAGAGTGAGAACTGTTGAAAGTGAGGAAGACAATGTTGTTGAGTTGCTTACGAGAATGTCGAAAAGGAAGCGGGAAAATGCAATAAAAGCTTATCAAAGCCAAGTTTAGAGGCGTGCCTTCACCCATGGCCAGTTGAGAAAATGCAGTGAATAAAAGGTTCTTTTCTATCTACAAGAGAAAAATTAGCGCAGCGTCGAGGAGCAGAATCTTTGTTAAGCAAGCTGAATTATGGCTCTATAGTAATGCCCGCTGATTTGAACAGAATCTCTGCATTTATTTTTCCAGCAGTAAATGTTTTCCCAGTTCTCATATTTGTTACAATAATTTTAGCCGGAGCGAATAATTGCGGGTCAATTTTATAGAAATCATGTCCCGCTTCTCTAAAGATTTCTGCGAATGGCTTCCCATAATCTTTTGACGCTGAGGAGACGGCTCTCTTGACAAGGCTTCTTAAATACTCATCATTGTCATAACTCACAATGTAATATGCTACGCCACCATAAAGTATCATGTCGTTCGCCCTGCCCATAGCCTCAATAGCATCTGGATGAATCGGAGGTATTGGCGCTTGTCCCCAAGCATAGCGCACAGCGTTGGGGTTTAAACCCATCTCACAGAGCTTATACATACCGACCTCAATGATTCTGCCAGAAACCTGCGTTAAACCAGCAACAGATGAGGTTGGAACAAGAATCAGAAAGGTTTTTTCATTAGATACATGGCAGACATCAGAGATCATTTTTATAGCTTCTTCAGGCGGTTCGCTTGATGCTTCAAGCACAAGCACAGCTTTGTCAGCGCTATCTTTATACTCTATCTTCTCGTAGATGCTTTTTGGTTTTAGAGCTAGCGCCCTAGCAGGTCCGGATCCTATGGCCGTATACCCACCGACTTTTATTCTCCATCCGGCTAGTTGCGATCCCAATGTTGAAATTGCCGGATAGTCTGTATAGACTGTTATTGATGGAAGTTCAAGATCGTTAACGCGCATTGACGATATGTAAGCCCCTCCAAGCCCTCCTAAACAAATTTTTGTTATCGTTTCACCCGCAAGAAATCCTCCATTAGCATTTATCCCAGCATCAATTATATGGGCGCCAGATCTGTCCTTCTTCAAAATTACATTGTATTTTTCTGGGCTTTCATAGATTTCCTTAACGATTTTCATAGATTCCTTATTTACGCTTGGGGCCAGCAATTTTCACTCTCAACCGCTTATTACTTAACATTTCAATTTTAATATAATTATAGTTATAGTAAATGTTTTTCGTAGACAGAAAGATGCGGATTTTTACTTTTAGATACAAAGAGTTTTCCTTCACCGTTATCAGCAATATCGCCCAAAAAACGGTAAAAAGGCCCGGGGATTTTCTCGCCGTTAACATCAACATTCGGTCTTATACTATCTATTGTGAACGTTGGAAGAATCGAGGGGATATATCCGCATATTATTATTCTTCCACCGAGCATTTCAGCTCCAGCTTTACCAGCGCAATCTCCCCGAACAAGTATTGTTCCGTCCCTCATGCTTATGCCGACAAAATGCTTAACTGAGCCGTAGATTTTTATGAGTCCGCCCCTCATTGAACATCCGACTTCTCTGCCAGCGTCGCCATGTACAATTATTATTCCATTCTTCATTCCCTCTATGCTTCCACGGTAGGGCGCGCCGATAAAGTCCCCCGCTGAACCCTTTATCTCGATTCTTCCCCCCTCCATTCCCCCTCCGGACCATGAATCTGCATTTCCATTCACAGTTATTTCTCCTCCTTTCATCTTTTCACCCAGATGCATGCCCACGTCACCGTTAACAATTATTTTCCCCTTGCTCATGCCGGCTCCAACTCTTCGAACCTTACTGAAGTCTCCCCTAAGACTTATCGTTAAGCCGTCACTTTCAGCATTTTCTTCATACTTAACACTAAAGAGATCGCTTAAGAGACGATTCTTATTCCCCTCCCAAACTCTAAGCTCCAATATTTCATCTAATTTTTTTCCATCAAAAACGTCCGGCGATACGCAGTCCGCGTATACTGGGACTCTAAATTGATATTTTGGAATAATATGGAAGATCATTTTCTACCACCTTACCTCAATTCTTATCGGGGCTGAAATCCTAAGGTATCTTTCAGGGATAAAGTAATTATCGAATTCCACAGTCCAATATTCACGGAACTTTCTCCTCAAGTCGGGTGGAATATTTGAATGTGAGGAGGATGAACCGTTTTGGAGCAACGGCAATTCAGGATTAACCCAATAAATTTTTCCATCAGGGACTTTAACTATCTCGCCATCTCTAGCAACTATTTCTCCGCTTTTAATGGTATAAGCTGCTCTAGAGAATCCTCTGCGAACAGCCTTATAGCCCTTCGATGGGTTGATTTCTCTCGGATCTATGTTATATATTGCTATGTCTGCGTCTGCACCAGCACCTAAATGCCCCTTATTTTTTAGGCCTAAAGCTTTGGCTTGCCCGGCCCTAGTAACTATGGCGATTTCGTAAAACGAGTATTCCCTGTCAATGCTGGGCAGTAAAGATTTGGCTCTAGCTTTGCTGTTAATCTTCTTGAGGGCTTTTTCTCTGGCTTTTTCGCTCATAAGCCAAGATATTATTTTAGGGTATGTTGTGAAAGGCGCGCCATTTGGATGATCTGTTGTCAAATAAATTTTCCATGGATCATCCACTAGGAGAGAAAGTTCAAGCCCAATTGACCACATTGTTGCATGCACGTAACTCTTTCTCCTATACTTGAAAGGCACTATGCCGGAGCTAGTTTCAACTTCAACATCGTGATTAACCCATTTGTTACCGCGTA